>JAGPGC010000117.1 GCA_018056205.1 Candidatus Atribacteria bacterium
TCAATTTCAATAGCTGCTCCAGTCAAACTGGTGGTAGTTGGGGATGCAGGTCATAATTTAAAGCCTTTTGATTGGTATGTCAATGATTTTAAGGAAAAATTTGACGTTGAACTGCAGGTCATTGGTGTTCCCTTTGGGGAATTATACGAAAAAGAGAAAGTTGAATTAATTGCGGGTACCGGAGCTTTTGATATCTTAATAGTATTCCCTAGATTTTTAACCGAATTTGCTGCTAATGGCTGGTTATATCCCTTTGATGAACTCGCTCAAAAATATGATCCACTCCTCGATGATGTAACACCAGGATATCGCGATTTTTACTGCAAATATGGAGGAAAACTCTATGCTCTCCCCTTTGACGGAGATATTCTCAATCTTTACTACCGAAAAGATTTAATTGAAAACGAAAAAGAGAAAGCTGCTTTTAAAGAGAAATATGGGTATGATCTAAAGGTTCCCGAAACCTGGGAAGAATATCTTACTGTTGCTGAGTTTTTCAATCGAAAAGCTGGTGACAATCTTGGGGATCAGGTCTTAGAGCGGGATTTCTATGGAACTGCTTATTATGGTCAAAAGGATAATTTATTTGGCTGGTGGGGAAATATTTTTGCTGGTTATGGTGGAGTCTATTTTGATGAAGAAACCCTTGAACCAGGAATTAACTCCGAAGCCGCACTGAAAGCTCTTGAGATGAATATTAAAATCCATCAATTCTGCCCACCCGACGTATTATCATATGGCTATGAGGAGTTGAAAGACATTTACCTAAACGGTGATTGCTTCATGGTTGTCCAGTGGCCATGTGTTGGGAAAAAAGGAGCTGATCCGGCTCAATCAAAAATTGTTGGGAAGGTTGGAGTATCTCATGTTCCCGGAGTAGCAACCAATGAAGGAGTATACTTCCGGGCTCTCATGCCTTGTGGAAGGGTATTGGCCATTGCCAATGATTCTAAGAATCCAGAAAAAGCCTTTCAAGTGATACA
Organism: Candidatus Atribacteria bacterium; assembly: GCA_018056205.1. GTDB lineage: Bacteria > Atribacterota > Atribacteria > Atribacterales > Atribacteraceae > Atribacter. Next base: position 984 of record JAGPGC010000117.1, read on the forward strand.
TTACCTCTCTACGGTTACTAGTATGGATGATGTCTCGACAGCAGAAACCGGTCTTGACCCATACCGGTACTCCCACTTTGAACATCCGGAAGAATATGAAATGTTCGAAAATGTTGATGATGCTCGTATATATCTTGAGGGTGTCCAAAAGAACATGGAAAAAGGATACCCGGAGATGGTTCTCCCCGGAACAGTCGAATATGAAGAAACACTTGGGGTTGAGCTAATTAAAGCTATTTCAGGTGAAAAAGATCCCAAGCAAGCTCTTGATGATGCTGCTCAACAATGGAAAGAAATAACCGAACGATTAGGTTTTGAAAAACAGAAGGAAATGTTCCAAGCACTAGTTAAAGGGTGGAAAGAAGCCGGTCTTTGGTAATTCGTTAATTAGTCAATAATGAATTTGACTACCGGGTTTTTTACAGCCCGGTAGTCAAATTTTTTGGAGGGGGGTGTTTTCCTTAGTTAAACAAGTAAAACTCATTGGATTATGTTTTATTCTTCCCACCATTATTCTTCTTTTAGTTATCTCAATTTTTCCTTTAATTTATTCTTTTTGGTTAAGCCTCTGTCAGTGGAATATCGGTACCGGCGGTGAGAGAATGTTTATTGGGGTGAGAAATTACCTTAATCTGCTTACAGATGAACGTTTTTGGAATGCTATGAAAAATACCGGTTTAGAACTGCTTCTTGGGGTTGGAGTTCAGTTTTTAATCGGTTTAAGTATTGCCCTACTCTTAAATCGTACTTTCCGGGGGAAGAATTTAATTACAACTCTTTATCTTCTACCTATGATGATCTCGCCAGTGGTTGTAGGCTGTATCTGGAGGATTATTTATCATTATCAATACGGTCCTCTGAATTTTATTCTCAACCGAATAGGTATTGCTTCAGTTAACTGGTTGGGCAGCGGTTCGGTTTCAATTTTTTCAGTTATCTTAGCCGATATCTGGGAATGGACTCCCTTTATGATGATCACCCTTCTTGCTGGTTTACAAGCAATTCCTGATGAACTTTACGAAGCAGCCCGAGTTGACGGGGCGACACGCTGGCAAACTTTTTCGGCCTTGGTCGTTCCCTTGCTTGCTCCGGTTATGATTGTTGTACTCCTCATAAGAATAATGGATGCATTTAAGATTTTTGACTTGGTTGTTTTGCTAACCATGGGAGGTCCTGGCCAATCTTCGGAAACCGTATCGTTTTTTAATTATTTGACCGGGTTTAAGTATTTTAATATGGGATACGCATCAGCTATGGCTTATTTCCAACTGCTCATTATTATCATCATCGCCAATATTTTTCTCAAATCCTGGAAGAGGAGGGAGACCATTTGAATCGAATAGAAAGGAGGTTAAACATATTTATAATTTTGATTATTATCATTCTTCTTTTGGTTTTTTTAAGTCCTTTTATTTGGAATTTTATGACATCTTTTAAAGACAAAGGAGAGTATTTTACCTACCCGCCAGTTTTTATTCCCAAATCCATTGATTTTGAACATTATGTTCAAGCTTGGCACTTGGGTGCCGGAAAGGGGATTAAGGATAGTCTAATTATTGCCGTTTTTACGACATTAATTGCATTGGTTCTTGGTTCGTTGGCAGCTTATGCTTTAGCCCGTTTTAAGATTGGTGGAGAAAACCTGGCGTTTTGGATTTTATCTATCAGGATGATGCCACCAGTAGCATCAATACTTCCCCTCTTCCTTTTCTTCCGAACTCTCAAATGGCTCGATACTTATCAAGCTTTGATCTTGACTTACTCTCTCATCAATGTTCCTTTTGTGGTATGGATGATGAAAGGTTTTTTCGAAGAATTACCTCATGAATTGGAAGAAGCAGCCCTGGTCGATGGATGTGGAAGATTAGGTGCTTTCATCAAAATCGCCATTCCCTTAGTTACTCCAGGTTTGGTGGCAACCGCCCTCTTTTGCTTTATGTTTTCTTGGAATGAATTCATTTTTGCTTTAATTTTAGGTCGATCCAGAGTAACTCCAATAACGGTAAATATTTCCGGATTGATTGGAGGCCATGAAATTCTCTGGGCAGAGATCTCTTCGGCTTCCATCATGGCCAGTATTCCCATTATCATCCTGGCAATGTTTCTCCAACGCTATCTAGTACGTGGTCTCACTTTAGGTGCAGTAAAAGGATGATAAAGTAATTATTTTTTCGATTGCTGGGAAAGCCACTTATCGAAAGTATTTAGATCAGCGAAGGATTTTTGAGTTCCTCTCTGAGTTGTCGATAAGGCGGCGTATCCACTTGCTTTATCGATGGATTCTTCTAATGCTTTTCCCTGACTTAGGTAATGAACTAAGGCACCAATAAAAGCATCGCCGGCTCCAGTGGTATCGATCGATGCTACTGGATAAGTTGGGAAGGATCTATTTTTTGAATCATTAACCAACAAAGATCCTTTTTCTCCAAGGGTGACTAATACATTTTGAACACCTTTTTCTAAGAGAAAATAGGCGCCTTTTATTATTTCATCCTTGGATTGAGTATTTACTCCGGTTAAAGTTTGAAGCTCAGTTTCGTTGGGAGCGAAAAGGTAAATTCCTTCCAGATTTTCCCACTCTAACTTACGAGCTGGAGCTGGGTTAAGAATGACTTTAATACCAAGCTCACGGGCTAATTTTAAAGTAGCATAAACAGTTTCCAGTTTGATTTCAAGCTGAAGAAGAATAAAGGATACCCCAGATAGAACCGATTTCATCTGAAGAATATCTTCTGGTTCCAGGAAGGAGTTAGCTCCAGGAATAATAAATATGCTATTATAGCCATTTTTATCGACAAATATAGGAGCAACTCCGCTAGTTTTTCCCGGAACAACTTTGATCCAATTGGTATTTATTCCCTGCTTTTGAAAATTCTCTTTTACCAAAGGTCCAAAAAGATCGTCTCCAACAGCGGTTACGACTAAAGGATTCCCTCCCAGTTTGGCAATGGCTACTGCTTGGTTAGCCCCCTTTCCTCCAAACCCAATTTCAAAATCTTTTCCGAAGATAGTTTCGCCAATTTTAGGGAATGAATCATCATAATAAGTGATTAAATCCATCATATTGCTACCGATCATGGCTACCTTATATTGAGATTGATATGAAAGCATATTGACCTCCTTAAGATGAAAAAATTAAAAATTCATATCTCATTTTATATCAAAATGAACTTTTTTTGCCATTTCCGGTTCAATTTAGAAGTGATCTATAATTAAC
>JAGPGC010000118.1 GCA_018056205.1 Candidatus Atribacteria bacterium
TTTCTGCATATTTTTGGTGCATTAAATTTAAATTCGGGACCTCACTTTTACAGGCAGAGCAATTAGATAAAAAGAAGCACAAGATAATAGGTTTCCCTAAGTGGTTACTCAAAGTAAAAGAATTACCTTTTAAATCCAGCAAGGTAAAATCTTTTTCCATTCCCGGAGTTGGCACGGGAGGATTTGGTATACATCCTGTTATTGCTATTGGTATTATTATGACAAAAACCATTATCAAAAGGTCATATTTTTTCATCATATTTCCTCCTATAATCCAAGATTAAACTGTTAGTACCATATTATATAATAGTCTGAAGTTAATATATTTCATTCAATTACAAAATTAATTTTCTAATGCTTTTATTATTATACGTTAAGAACGCTCTTTTCGTTTAAATGTTATCTGAGCGATTGGCATTATTTTTTATTTGGTAGTTTTAAAATTTTAAATTTGGTCTTAAAAGAATAAGACTATTAATTCCCTGAATTTTAGTTGGAAATAATTTGACAAAGAATATAACCAAGGATAGAATTAAAAGAAATTAAGTCATCATGTGAGCAGATGATATGATAATAAAAGAGAGTTTGGTTGACAAAGCCAAAAAGAGCATTCTGGCTTACATCTTCAAGGAAAACATATCTCGTAACGAAAAGCTCCCTTCAATTGAGCAATTAGCCTCCTTGTTTTCAGTTGGACGATCTACGGTAAGAGAAGCAATTAAAGGATTGGAACAAATCCAAATACTTGAAATGGTTCAGGGTAAAGGGACTTATTTAGCTGTGGATCCCTCTTCTTTAGGAAATGATATATCGCAACTTCGTAGTATGACCGAAATGGCACAGCTATCTGGAATAAACTTGATTAATCTTAAAGTTGAGAAAGAGGACAAGGAAGCCGATAGTTATCTGGCAGAAAAACTTGAAGTCGAGGTGGGTACCCCCTTGGTCATTCTTAAAAGAGTCCGGGGTTTAACCGGTGAACCAATGGTTTATTTGGAAGATATTCTCCCCCGGGAGTTCACCGAGGGATTTTCGAAAGAAGACTGGGAGGGCTCACTTTTTAATGCATTAAAGAAAAATGGTGTTTTAGTATCTTATTCCCGAGCAAAAATAATACCCTATATACCCGATAAAGACTTCATAAAAAAGGTGGGGCTTGAAAAAGTCGTTCCTATTCTCCTCCTCCAACACATTCATTTCAATGCCAGAAATCGAGTTATTGCTTTTTCAAGTGATTATTATCATTCTGAATTTTTTCATTTCGAAATTTTGAGAAAACGGATTTAAGGAAAACATGAGGAGGAACCAGAGATGGTACAAATCAGCCCAGAATTATTAGATGTCAAATATGGAATATCGGAAAGGATTCGAATGATGCGGGAAGATCTCTTAGGTAGAGCTCCTGAAATTTGTGCGGAACGGGCTCTCATTTATACCCAAACCTACCAAGAGAATGAAGCAGATCCGCCTATTTTAAAGCGAGCCAAATCTTTTAAAGCAACTTTAGAAAAGATGAGTATTTTTATCTATCAGAATGAACTTTTAGTAGGTAACCAAGCTTCTAAATTTCGAGGAGCTCCAATTTTCCCTGAATATTCCTGGGATTGGATCGTGAACGAATTGGATGAATTTTCCCAGCGTAAAGGTGATGTATTCCTAATAAGCGAGGAAACAAAGAAAATTCTTCTTGAAGAAGTCATTCCCTATTGGAAGGGTAAAACCCTCTATGATAGAGCAAAACAAATAATTCCATCCTTTGTCGTTGATGCTCAAAATATTGGAGTTATCTCGGGGCGCGGAAATATTACTTCTGGTGATGGCCATATCATCACTGATATTCCTAAGGTTCTCGAAAAAGGTTTAGAGGGTATATTACAAGAAATAAAAGAAAAAAGAGAGTCATTAGCTATTACCGATTCCGAATATATAAAGAAAAGTATATTTTATAAAGCAGCAGCCCTAACTATAGAGGGACTCATGAATTTTATTGAAAGATATGCCCAATTAGCTACCCTGGAAGCTAAAGCTATCGATAACCAGCAACGAAAGAAGGAGCTTGTAACCATAGCCGAAAACCTTCAGGTCATTGCCAAACATCCTCCAATTTCTTTTTATCAAGCTCTTCAATTAGTTTGGTTTATTCATCTGGCCTCCCAAATCGAAAGTAACGGACATTCTTTTTCGCTGGGACGTTTAGACCAGTATCTCTATTCCTTTTGGAAGAAAGATGTAGTGTCGGGAAAAATCAACAAAGATTTTACCATTGAGCTGTTGCAGAATCTCTTTATTAAAATGTTTACTATCAATAAAGTTCGTCCTTGGGCTCATACTCAATTCGGTATGGGATATACCACCTATCAGAATGTCACCATTGGGGGACAAGACTCCCAGGGTCAGGATGCTACCAATGAACTTAGCATTCTCATTCTCAAAGCGGTTGGTGGTGTTAAACTCACCACACCAAATCTTTCAGCTCGTTATCATGCTGGGGCTCCCCGATATTATTTGGATGAATGTATTCGGGTTATTCAACTCGGGTTTGGAATGCCGGCCATGAAAAATGATGAAATCATCATTCCCGCTCTCCTGGATAAAGGAGTAACCATTGAAGATGCACGCAACTACGCTATAGTTGGTTGTGTTGAAGCAGCTGTTCCTGGCAAATGGGGCTACCGTAATACTGGCATGGCTTTTTTGAATGCCCTCAAGGTATTAGAATTAACTCTCTATGGTGGACAAAGTCCAATACATAAAAATGTATGCCTTTTTCCCAGTAAAGATCCAACTGAATGTACTAGTTTTGAAGAATTTTACCAAGAATTTATGAAACAGCTCTCTTTCTATACCCAATGTGAGGTTACCATGGATTCAGGAGCCGATACCGCTTTAGAAGAAATGGTTCCAGACGCTTTCTGTTCTACTCTGGTGGACGACTGTCTTTTACGGGGTAAAAGTATCAAAGAAGGTGGAGCGGTTTATGATGTTATTAGTGGTCCTTTTTCTGGATTGGCCAATGTAGCCAATAGTTTGGTGACCATTCGAAAACTTATTTATGAAGATAAAACCATCTCGTGGAAAAATCTGCTCTATGCTCTTCAAGATAACTTTGAGAGTCTCCCTAACCAAGCTTTGTTACGAAAAATAACTGAGGAACTTCCTAAATATGGAAATGATGATGATTATGCCGATAAGCTGGCTTATCGGGTTTTGGAAGACTATTTAAATGAAATCAAGAAATATAAAAATACCCGTTATAATCGAGGACCAATTGGATCAAATTACTGTGGTTCGACTTCGAACATTTCTGCCAATGTTCCCTCAGGGAGGGTAATCGGAGCAACACCCGATGGAAGAAAAGCAACCGAACCCATCGCTGAAGGAGTTTCACCATTTTATAGCACCGAAAGGCGAGGTCCAACTGCTGTACTCAAATCAGTGAGTAAATTACCAACGATTAAGATGATTGCCCAACTCCTGAACCTCAAGTTTACACCCTCAGTTTTGGCTGCAGAGGACGGTCGTAAGCGATTAGTGGATCTCATTGTTGCCTTTTTCCGCGACTTAAAAGGATGGCATGTTCAATTCAACGTTGTTGATGTAGCAACTTTAAAGGAAGCCCAAAAAAATCCAGAGAAATATCGGGATTTGATTGTCAGAGTCGCCGGTTATAGTGCTCTCTTTATTGCCCTGGATGCCAGAACCCAGGAAGATATCATTCGACGAACTGAACACCTTTTATAAAGAGGATGATAGGTTTTGAAAGAAAAATATGCTTTAGCCATTGATATAGGTGGTACCAAATTACGAATGGGTTTGGTTAGTGCAGCTTTGGAGTTGATCGATTTATTTGTGACCCAAGAACATCAGTCTTTTTCTCCCCAACAACTGGTAACTTTTATGGCTAAAAATATTAAAAGTTTCATTAATCGACACCCCTCGCTAAAAATAATAGGAATTGGAGTTGGTTATCCAGGTCCTTTCAATCATCAGGATAATTCCACTTTTTCTTATAGTAACTTACGTGACCCAAGTTGGGAAAGAATACCTCTGGCTGAAATGATAGCTAATGAAACCAAATTTCCAGTTTATGTAGATAATGATGCCAATCTGGCCGGTTTAGCCGAACTTCATATAGGAGCAGGAAAGAACTTCAAAAACCTAGTGTATATCACCATCAGTACTGGCACCGGTGGAGC
>JAGPGC010000119.1 GCA_018056205.1 Candidatus Atribacteria bacterium
AATGTCATTAATATTGGTATCTTCTAATACATCGTGAAGTAGTGCGGCAGCAATGGTACTATCATCCATTCTAAGATCAGCTACAATATTAGCCACTGCTAAGGGGTGGACAATATAAGGTTCACCAGAAAGGCGACTTTGTCCTGAGTGAGCCTCTAAAGAAAAATCATAGGCTTTTTTTATTAGCTCTCGATCGCTATTGGGATTATAAATATCAATTTTATTTTGGAGCGAATCGAGAGTCATGATTTCTGAATTAATGTTATTTAATTTTTCACTATCAAGAAGCATAATGCCCTCCCTTTTTAGAAAAAAAGGTGTGAGCTTCACTAATATCAATCCTGCATATACAGTAATGACTTAGTGTAAGATTGATTTTATAATTAAAAAATGGAAAAGGCAAATCCCCCCTTAATTCCACCACAATGGTGGAATTAATTTGCTTATTCCCCTCCGAATTTGATCAATCTAACTTAATTAAAGTGTAAACTGGGTACTTCTCGATGGCTTTCCTCCCTTGCAAAGACTCTAACTCAACTAAAAATGCAATACCAACTATTTCTCCTCCTACTTCCTCAATCATTTCACAAACTGCCTTAGTTGTTCCCCCAGTTGCCAACAAATCATCAATAATTACCACTTTTTGCTGTTTTTCTATTGCATCAACATGCATTTCCAAGTCAGCATTAGCATATTCCAAGGCGTAAGACTTTGACATAACAGCCGCGGGAAGTTTTCCTTTTTTTCGAACCGGTACAAAGCCACACTGCAAAAGGTAAGCAACAGCAGCACCAAATATAAAACCACGGGCTTCGATCCCAACCACTATATCAACATTTTTCCCATCAAAAAAATGAGTAAGTAAATCTACAGTTTGGCGAAAAGCATATTTGTCTTTTAATAAGGGTGTTATATCTTTAAATTGAATCCCAGCCTTAGGAAAATCAGGAATATTTCGAATATAAGAGGCTAAATCCATTTTTTTCATTCCTTTCATTTTTTAATCCGCCAATCCATAATTTTTAAGTATGGTTGATCCCAATATCCTTTGCGAACTTCAAATATTAAATCAATTAAAGAACTAGAAGCTAAATCGGATGCATTCTCACTCCGGATCTTAGCGTCAATTCGATGCTGTCTCATTTTATTGTTTTGCATTAAAACCAACTCCAACTGTTGTCGATCTTTTCCTGAAAACCACCTTTCATTAACAATTACATCAGAAGAAACAAATAGAGGATTAGGGTTTTTTTCTCCAAAGGGTTGCAATTTTTTTAACCAAAACATTAATTGCGAATCAACATCAGCCATGGTTATTTGAGCATCGACAACAATACCATTCCTTTCTCTAAGGAATCTTACTCTTTCACCGAATAATTCATTTAAACTCTGACGGAATAAATCTAAATTTGATAAAGGAACTTTAAGACCAGCTGCCATTTCATGGCCACCATATTGAATTAATAAAGACGAAACTTTCCCCAAAGCATCAGTTATATTAAAACCAAAAATACTTCTCGCTGAGCCAACCGCGACAGATTCGTCTTCGCTGAGAACTATAACTGGCCGCAGCAGTTGTTCACTTAACCGGGAAGCAATAATTCCCAAAACACCAGTACTCCAATACTTTCCAGAAACAACTACAATATCGTTTTTCATAGACTCCTGATTCCTTTGATCATCAAATAAGCTGGAGAAAATCCTGGCCTCTTCTTTTTGTCGCTTTAAATTATACTCATTAAGAAGTTTGGCTTGTTGAAGAGCGTAATGATAATTATTGCTGATTAAAAGCTCAAAAGCTACTCTTGGATCTTCAACCCGACCAGCAGCATTTAAACGGGGGGCAATAATATATCCGATCTGTTCTGATTGAATATCTTTATTGTTAAAACCTACTACTTCCAAAAGTGCTTGTAGACCACAACCGGGATTTTGGTTAATCTTTTTTAAACCGTATTTAACAATAACTCGATTCTCATCTAATAATGGTACAACATCACCAACTGTTCCAATACAAGCTAAAGCAATAAATTCTTCAAAAGGAGAAACAGTCATCCCCCTAAATATGGCATATTCCTGCGCTAAAGCTAATGCAACTCCTGCACCAGATAAAGGGAGAATCATTTTTTGATCGTCCCAATCCCAGGTGGAAACCACGATATTAGCATCGGGCTTTTCATCGGGATCGGGAACATGATGATCAGTAATAATAATTTGTATTCCTCTTTTTTTTAAAATACTAACTCCTTTAACATCTTTTATCCCAGCATCCACGGTAATTACCAAATCGGGATTAATATTAATAATATTTTCAACGGCTTTTTCGGATAAACCATACCCTTCATTAAAACGGCTGGGAATATAGGTATCAACGTTATTAGTTATTTTTTTTAAAAAAAGATAAAGAATGGCACAAGCAGTTAATCCATCAGTATCATAATCTCCAAAAATGAGGATTTTACCATTTTCCTTGATGACGGTATCGATTAGTAAAACTGCCTTGCTGAGATTAGGTAGAGAAAGTAGATTATCCAATAAAGACAGGTCGGGATCTAAGAAAGACCAAGCTTGATTAAGGGTAAAAATACCCCGATTCATAAGCACCCTTGCGATCGAGACTGGTGAACAGAGGTTATCGGCTAAATGCTTTAAACAACCTCTGTTCACTTTTCGAATTTGCCATTTCCTCTGATACAAATAATTTACCTCCTCAGAGGTTTTCTAACTTCCCACTCATAAAAGAACATAGCAGCAATAAATATTGAAGAAAAGGTTCCAAACAGTAGTCCAATAAGCATAGTAAGGGAAAAAGGTTGTAGCATCTTTCCTCCAAAGAAATAAAGAATGATCACTGCAACTATGGTGGTTGTTCCAGTCATAATTGTTCTAGAAATAGTTTCATTGAGGCTGGTATTGATTAAGGTTTTTGCATCTTCTCTCTTATGATAGCTTAATCGTTCCCGAATTCTATCCATGACCACGATAGAGTCATTGATCGAATAACCTAAAACCGTGAGCAAAGCTGCAAGAATGGTGGTATCGAATTCAATATTCAAAAAAGCTACCATCCCCAATGTAATTATACCAGTGTTGGCTAAAGCCAAAACTGAGGTTAATGCTGGTCGGAATTCGAAACGTATCCCAACATAAATTAAAATTCCTATTATAGAAAAAAGGAGAGCCAAAAAAGCTGCTCGTCTTAATTCACTTCCAACTATAGGTCCAACATCTTCATTTCGTACAATATTCAATTCACCAATTTGATTTTTTAAGGCTTCAGTAAGTTGATTCCTCTGATCTAAAGTTAATTGAGGAGTCCGAATGGCAACTTCATCATCTGAAAATCTTTGAATGGTGCTGGTTGATAGATCAAATTGGCTTAACACTTTCCGAATTTGTTCGGTAGTTACTTTTTGTGAAAATTTATATTGGAGAAGTGTTCCACCACGAAAGTCGACTCCATAATTTAAGCCACGAGCTAACCCAATCACGGTTAATACAATAAATACGATACAAATTCCATAGGGTATCTTTCGATTATCAACAAAATTAAAATTTGGTTTTACCAATATTTCCATATCGGGTCCCTCCGCATTCTACAATTTAATTGTTGGCTTTGGTGCGAGATAATCAATTAATATTCGTGTCACCCAAATTCCGGTAAACATACTACAAATGATACCTAAGGTAAGAGTTACTCCAAACCCACGCACCGAACCCGATCCAATAAAAAACAACAAAACAGCAGCTATGATGGTCGTCACATTTGAGTCAAGAATGGTTCGAAATGCCTTATCAAAACCAGCTTGAATTGCTGCTCTCCAAGTTTTTCCTGCACGATATTCTTCTTTAATTCTTTCGAAAATAAGAACATTGGCATCAACTGCCATGGCAACTGACAAAATAAATCCTGCAATACCTGGTAAAGTGAGAGTTGCCTGTAAGATTGAAAGTAATGCTAAAGTAAAAAGTGCGTAACAAACCAAAGCAATGTCAGCCAGAATTCCCAACCATCCATAGAAGACAAACATAAAGATAAATACAAGGATACCGGCGATAATCGCCGCTCTTAATCCACTAGTGATTGAGTCCCTTCCCAGAGATGGACCAACTGAACGTTCTTCGGCAACGACCACTTTCACTGGAAGTGCACCGGCTCGTAGTAAAATAGCTA
>JAGPGC010000120.1 GCA_018056205.1 Candidatus Atribacteria bacterium
TCTTTTGGCTTCTTCAATTGCCGCCCATTTTTCTAAACCAAGTGGGACTTCATTAAAATCCTGGATTCTTTCCTGAGCACTACGTTGGGGCATTTTGGGACGTCCGGTTAATCGATTATGAGACATGATGAACTCCTTCCTCTGCCTTTTTCATCAACCAATTCTCAACTGCTCTTTTTTCTTCTTCAAGATAATTTCTTTGACGAGCTAAAAGTTCATCATAATCAACCGAATGACCATCAAAAACTGGTCCGTCAACACAGGTAAATTTACATTCCTTTCCAACAGTTACCCGACAACAACCACACATACCAGTGCCATCTACCATAATAGGATTTAAACTTACTAACGTTGGTAGTTCATATTTCTTGGTTAAAAGACTAACCATTTTCATCATCATCAAAGGGCCTACTGCAATAACTAAATCAATCTTTTCTTTTTGAATAACTCGATCAAGAACTGAAGTAACAAAACCCTTTTCACCATAGGAACCATCATCAGTTGTTACATAAAGAGTATCACTTACTGATTGCATCCGATCTTCCCAAAAAAGGAGATCTGAAGAACGAGCTCCAATAATCGATGTAATATGATTTCCTATCATTTTTAAAGATCGGGCTTTGGGGTATATCGGGGCGATTCCAACTCCACCGCCAACACAAACTACCTGACCAAAGTTTTTTTCTTCAATCTCTTTCCCCAAAGGACCAACAAAATCAGCGATAAATTCTCCTTCATCCAACTCACCTAATTGCATGGTACTTTTACCTACTTCTTGAAAGATTATGGTCACCGTTCCTTTTTCTTGATCAAAATCAGCAATAGTTAGTGGTATTCTTTCGCCTTCTTCATCAATACGAATAATTACAAATTGTCCAGCTTTGGCATGTCGAGCTACTCTTGGTGCATCGATTACCATGAGCTTGATTTGTGGTGTGAGGACTTCTTTTTTTAGAATTTTTACCACCATTTATCCTCCTCGTCGGTATATACCTTGTTCAAAGCAAAGGCATTTTATTTTCTACTTACCTTGGATTTCACAGCATGAATTATACTATATTCTTTAACCTTACCAAAACTATAAACCCTAATAATTATTAGGATTTATATAAAGGAGATTAAAAAGAAGGGGACTTAAAGCTTCTCAAGTATGTCGATGAGCTACTCGTGAAGCCCCAAACGAATCAGGTTTTATTTTAGCAGTAAAACCCATATTTTCTATCATGCCGGTTACTTCTTGAATAATGCTTCTCGTCGGTCCATTCACTCCAATATCAACATGAATTTCAACTCGATAATTGGATAAATGATTATCTGGAAATGCATTAATTTTTTCCATTAATGCCCAGCATATTTCTAAAGAAAGCATTGCTTCCTGGTAAATTTTATCCCGAATTCCTCTCAGGTTTTTTCGATAGGTTTTTCTCCAAAAATAACGAGCTCCGTAACCAATTTTATGAACAATTATCGCCGTTACAAAGCTTTGGTAATTGGGACTGTCCTTGGATCCTTTTGAGTCAGTTCCAATAATAATTCGATAGGTTCCCGTGGGGTCTTGACGAATAAAATCAAATAAAGCAACCACTACTTCATCAAAAGAAATACGACCTTGAGAATAATTATGAAAATAAACATTCTCCAGTGACTCTGGTACTTTTCGGTTCGGGATAAAATTCTCTCTCATTTTTTTACTCTTTCTCTGACATTTTTCAAATAAATATTTTAACACTTTCCTCCTAATTAAAAACAGTATTCGGTAAATTTAAACCAATAATTTTAGCTTTTTTATTGCCATTATTTAGTTGATTCCGTATACTTTTTAATGGAGGAAAAAAATGCAGAAAAATGTCATCATTAAATTCAAAAAGTTAACCGACCGCGCCTATATTCCACGTTTCGCCTATCCAGATGATGCTTGTTTCGATCTTTTCAGCCCAGTTGAAGCAATAATCTATCCCCAAAAAAGTGTAATCCTCGATCTCGAAATTGCTTCTGAATTTCCCTCCGGTTTTGAGGTTGTACTGAGACCTCGAAGTGGTTTGGGGATTAAAAAAGGAATTATGATTCATATTGGAACTATCGATTCAGGATATCGAGGATCCTGGATGGTTAGATTATTTAATTTTAGCGAACAACCTCATACTATTTATGCTGGAGACCGAGTTGCTCAAGGAGCACTTCGAGAAATTCCTAAAGTTGAAATTATGGAAAGTGATAAAATATCTTCATCATCTCGTGGAACCAATGGATTGGGATCGACCGGGAGGTAGAAAAAAATACTGAGGAATACAATTTAGGAGTGCTAAAAATGGATAGTATAAAAAACTTACAAAAAGAAGAAATGATTGCTTATTTCTCCATGGAAATTGCCTTAATTCACGAAATCCCCACTTATAGTGGGGGGCTTGGTGTTCTTGCCGGTGATACGGTTCGGGCGGCTGCAGACTCTGCCATTCCTTTTATCGCGGTCACCTTGATCAGTCGAAAAGGATATTTTCGTCAAGAAATAACTCCCGATGGGTGGCAAAAAGAATTTCCAGTAATTTGGGATGTAGAAAAATACCTTGAACCGCTTGAACCCCAAGTTCAAGTAACAATATCAGGAAGAACTGTTTATATTGGGGCTTGGCTTTATAATTGGAAAAGCCTATCCGGTGGGATTGTACCAGTCATTTTTCTTGATACCAACCTTGACAAAAATGCCGAAGAAGACCGCAACATAACTGATTTTCTGTATGGTGGAGATCGGGAATATCGTCTAAAACAAGAAATTGTTTTGGGAATTGGTGGCACTCGAATGCTAAATGCCCTGGGTTTAAATGTGAGAAAATACCACATTAATGAAGGCCATGCTGCTTTTCTTACTTTAGAACTCCTCAACCAGAACAAGAGAAACCTTGAAGAAGTTTGGGAAGAAGATAAAATTTGGGACATTGACCAGGTAAAAAACTTATGTGTCTTTACCACTCATACCCCGGTCGATGCCGGTCATGATAAATTTTCTTATGATTTAGTGAAAAGGGTATTTGGTGAATATATCCCTTTATCCATCTTGAAAAAATTAGCTGGGGATGATGTTTTAAATATGACCCTTCTTGCTCTGAATTTAAGTGGGTATGTCAACGGGGTTGCCAAACGTCACTCCGAAGTTTCTCGAAATATGTTTCCTGGTTATATCATTCACGATATTACTAATGGCGTTCACAGTTTTACCTGGACTTCTAATTCCTTCCGTGAGCTTTTTGACCGTTATATTCCCGGTTGGGCTCGAGAAACTGAGCTCCTTACCCGGGTTGATATTATTCCCGATGAAGAAATCTGGGAAGCTGGCCAAGCTGAAAAGCGGGTTCTTTTAGATTTTGTCAAGGAAAAAACTGGTATGGTTCTGAACGAAAACGTTTTAACAATTGGATTTGCTCGCCGTATGACTGCTTATAAGAGACCACACTTTATCTTTACTGACATTGAAAGACTAAAAAGGGTGAAAAGAAAAGGAGACTTTCAAATTATCTTTGCTGGAAAGGCTCATCCTCAAGATGAAGAAGGCAAGAGATTAATTCAATCTATCATCCAAACTGCCAAAACCCTTCAAAATGAGATAAAAATCATCTATCTTGAAGATTATAATATTGAAATAGCCAAAAAGCTGGTTTGCGGAGTAGATGTCTGGCTAAATACTCCTCAAAGACCATTGGAGGCATCAGGTACCAGTGGAATGAAAGCTGCCCATAATGGTGCTCTCAACTTTAGTGTTCTGGATGGTTGGTGGATAGAAGGGTGCCTGGAAGGGATCACTGGTTGGGCTATAGGACCAACACCAAACGAAAAAAGCGATCCCGCCGAACAGAGCCGAGAAGAAATCGATGATTTATACAATAAGCTCGAATATCTCATTCTTCCTACCTATTACCAACGTATTGACTGGTGGATAAAAATGATGAAAAATTCAATTGGTAAAATTGCTTCTTATTTTAATACTCATCGGATGATGGAACACTACATCACCGAAGCTTATTTTCATCATAGTGTTATCCAACCTATGAATGGAAACCGGCTTATTGTATAAAAATATTCATGTTATAAAATGATTTACTGCAAGTAATCAGCAAAGAAGAAAATGTATATCATCCTCACACCCATAAAAGATAAGATGTGAGGATTCAATTTT
>JAGPGC010000121.1 GCA_018056205.1 Candidatus Atribacteria bacterium
AGCCAATACCTATGGGTGTTTTATGTATCATTGTGGAGCTCTGAGAACTGGTAACCCGGCAAAAGAGGATACTCATCCACTTCATGGTGAACTTCCCTATGCTGATTTTGACCAACCACGTCTACTTTTTGGTGAGGACGAAAAAGGATTGTATTTAGCAATTACCGGAGAATTTCAATATAACGATGCTTTTACCTCAAATTATTATCGAGCCTATCCGGTCGTTAAAATTCATAGTCAATCATCTCTGTTAGATATTATTATTCAAATCAATAACCTTTCTGATTACCCAATGGAGCATATGTATATGACCCATATTAATTTTCGACCAGTTAACTATGGAAAAATGATTCAACCAGTACCCTGGAAACCGGAATATATTAAGTTTCGAGAAAGTACTCCAGCTCATTCTAAGGACATTCCATTAACTGAAGAATATATTAAGTTTTTGAATACTATTAAAACTGATCCTGAACGAATGAAAACTATACTACCCGAAGATCCTTATTTTCCAGAAATAGTTCTTTATCTCAAATCTCCCAAAACTGATAAACAAGGATGGACTCATTTCTTACAAGTACATCCCAATGGTTCAGGAGATTATGTTTCTTATCGTCCCGATGAGCTTGACCATGCAACTCGGTGGATTATACGGAATCGAGATCGGGAAGCTTATGGATTTGTATTGCCTGGAACTTGTGATCCGGAAGGGTATACTCATGAAAAAGCAGCAGGCCATGTGAGGATTATACCGGAAAAAGGTTCGGTTAAGTACCATATTATAGCTGGTGCTCTTAATCCAGATCAAACCAAAGAAAAACAGCAACTAATCGAAGCTTTGTAATGTTAAAAAAGAATAAAAAAAATTTATTAGGATAAACCTTCGTATTGCTGAGTAGCACCAGATGGAGATGAAAACACTTTTACGCTGAAAGCAGCTCGGGCTCAGGATGAAAACATTTTTTACTCAACAATGTTAATTAATCTTTCATCGCTGTTTTTAAAGGAAGGATTAGATCGGATAATGATCAGATCTTTCTGGATGTGTTGATTGATTTGATCTCGCCATTGGTTGAGAAGTGATGGCGAATAGGGTGGGATAGTTCGGGCTTCATCACTTAAGGTTTTTTGAGGTTGGAAGTTTTGCCAATACCAATGATTAGCTGAGTAGCAATTTTCAGCCATTTCAAGAAGGACCTTTTCGTTGTGAAAAGGTGGATAAATAGTAGTTCGGATTTCAGTTTGATGTGGGTTTTGAAGTGCTTCGTTAAATACTGACTGGCAGTTTTTATACCATTTTTCGCCCAGGACCTTTTCATATTGAGAAAAAGGAAGCTTATAATCGATTCCCCACAAGTCTACTAAACCACTTTGAGAAATCTGATGGAAGGGTTGATAAAAACTCCCGTTGGTATCGATTTTGATTAAAAACCCCAGTTGTTTTATGCTTTCCAAAAAAGGGAAAAGATCGGGGGCATGGATTAACGGTTCACCCCCAGTGATACAAACGGCATCAACCATTCCTTTTCTTCTCTGTAAAAATTCAAAAACATGACTATCCTCAATATAAGGGAGAGGTCCTTCTAAGGAAACCAATTCTGAATTATAACAATAAGGACAACGAAAATTACATCCTCCGGTAAATAAAACAGTAGAAATCATCCCCGGATATTCAATATAGCTTACTTTTAACCAACCACGAAAAACCATATTTTTTCCTGAATTAAATCTATTTTTAATGAGATCAATTATTAAGTTCTAAACCATGGAACATTCAAATTGTATTTGAGAGTACGTATTCTTGGCGCTGTTTAAACTCTTCCTGCTTTCCATTATTCCAACGTTGAACTGGACGATAATATCCTACCACTCGGGAATATACTTCAGTATCAGTTCCACATTCTGGACATTGGAAGGTACGTCCCGAAATATAGCCATGATTTGGACAAACCGAAAAAGTTGGTGTAACGGTAATATAAGGAATGGAATAATTCTCACAAACTCGTTTAATAAAAAGTTTAACAGTTTCCGGTTGTGGTGTTTCAGGCATAAAAGTATGAAATACCGTACCACCAGTATAAAGAGCTTGTAAATCTTTTTGATGATCTAACGCTTCAAAAGGGTCATCAGTATAGTTTACTGGTAAGTTGGTACTGTTGGTATAATAAGGTTCATTTTCTCCAGAGGTATAAATTTCAGGATATTGTTTTTTATCGTGTTTTGCAAGTCGATAACTGGTACCTTCGGCTGGCGTAGCTTCTAAATTATAGAGATTACCGGTTTCTTCTTGGAAATCGGCTAAACCTTCTCTCATAAAACTGAGTACTTTCAAAGCAAAAGCTTTTCCTTCTGGGTCGGCAATACTTTTTCCGAGAAAATTAATGCAAGCTTCATTCATACCTACTAATCCAATGGTAGAAAAATAATTCTTGAAGGTTCCCAGATACCTTTTTGTATAAGGAAGAAGACCGTTTTTCATATTTCGTTCGACCACTTTTCTTTTTATTTCTAAAGCAGTTTTGGCTATATTCATTTTTGTTTTTAATCGATCAAAAAAATCTTCCTCATTTTTACTAAGATAACCTATTCTTGGTAGATTGATAGTTACAACACCAATTGATCCGGTTTTGTCTGCTGAACCAAATAAGCCTCCTCCTCGGTTCCTGAGAACCCTTAAATCAAGCTGAAGACGACAACACATGGATCGAACATCACCGGGTTTAAGTGAACTGGAAATAAAGTTCTGGAAGTAAGGAACTCCATATTTAGCAGTCATTTGCCAAAGAAGCATAGCGTTTTCTGAATCCCAGGGGAAATCAGTGGTAATATTGTAGGTTGGGATAGGAAAAGAGAAAACCCTCCCTTCAAAGTCACCTTCCAACATAACTTCAATAAAAGCACGATTAATCATATCCATTTCGTTCTGATAATCACCATAGCAGCCTAAATCTGGCTGTTCTTTACCACCGATAATTACTGGTCTTTCTTTCATATCTTCGGGAACAATCCAATCAAAAGAAAAGTTGATAAAGGGTGCTTGACTCCCCCAACGAGATGGAACATTCATAGCAAACACCATTTGTTGGATAAGTTGTTTGGTCATTCTATAATCAAGGTGGTCAAAGCGAACAAAGGGAGCCAGATAGGTATCTACTGAGTTAAAAGCCTGAGCACCAGCAAATTCCATTTGCATTGTTCCCAAGAAGTTCACCATTTGTCCGGTAAGTGCAGATAGATGTCGGGCCGGGCCGGCGGCAACTTTATCCTTGACACCCCCGAAGCCTTCCCGGATAAGCTCTTCAATTGACCATCCTGCGCAATAAGCGGTAATACCGTAAGAAAGATCATGGATATGGATATCAGCATTTATATGAGCATCTCTTACTTCATCGGGATAAATACGATTGAGTGTGTAATGAGCCATTACTGAACCTGCAGCGTGAAGGACTAATCCTGGATAAGAATAGGTAGTATTAGAATTTTCTTGAGTACGCCAATCAGCTTTTAAAAGGTATTCTTGAACAATTTTTTCTACATCCACTGCAGCTTGAAGAGCTTCCCGTGCTTCCTGTCTTTTACGTCGATAAAGAATATACGCTTTTGAAACTTTTGAATAGCCATATTGAATAAGAGTTTCTTCTACTAAATCTTGTATAGTTTCAATATTAACGGTTGTGGTTGTTCCAAATTTTTCAAAAAGCTTATTTGTAACCACCTGGCTTAATTCTTCAGGGATGGTTTCAGATGTTTCACCTACCGCCTGGAATGCTTTATATATTGCCCTTTCTATTCTTTTTCGATCGAAAGGAACGATTCGACCATCTCTTTTTTGCACTTTTTGAGGAGCAAGCACATCGATATCAAAAGGTTTACTCACAAAAATCCCTCCATATTATTTCAAAATTAACCAAGAAAAAACTAAAAAACTCTTTATTAAATAATAAGCCGAATTAAAATCTTTGTTGTTTTTAAAAGATTAACCTTTTTCTCCACCCTTCAAAGTAGCTAAAATTTCCATAAATTGGTCAACATCACGGAATTCTCGATACACAGATGCAAAACGAACATATGCCACCTGGTCTAATTCCTTTAATTTTTCCATAACTTTTTCTCCAATCCGAGCTGATGATACTTCTTCATACCCTTCATCTCG
>JAGPGC010000122.1 GCA_018056205.1 Candidatus Atribacteria bacterium
GTACTAATGTGCGCCCGTTGTGGAACTGATAAATCAATATTTTTGCACGGTCATAAGAATGTTGATCCCTATGCTCCCGTAGTTCTTGGCCATGAGTTGATAGGAACCATCGTCGAAGTCGGCGAAAATGTCCGAAATTGTAACGAAGGTATTGGATACGCTCAAGGAAAAAGATTATCCTCAGACTATCTAAATTTTTCTCCTGATGAAAGAGTGACCTTTCAATCTCGTATCGCCCGTTATAAAAATGGTTTGATGCTCATACCCAAGCCGATTGCTAACCTCTCTTTTCAGATTAACGGTGGATATTCTCAATACATGAAGGTTCCTGAAGAAATGATTCGATCAGAATCAGTGATACGAGTTCCAGACAAGGTGACCGATGAAGAAGCCTGTCTGATTGAACCGGCAGCCTGTGCCTTAGAATCGATTTATGCTACTCCCCATCCGGTCGGGGTTGATAAACAGGGAAGGCATATTTATAAGGCCGGTATTCAATCTGGAGGAAAAACTTGCATAATTGGTTCAGGAACCGTTAGCATGCTCTATGCTTCGCTGGCGATTTTAGAAGGAGCAGAAGAAGTGGTCATGATCGTCCGTTCTTCGAAAAAAGAAAAACTCATTCAGCAAATACTGGGAAATAAAGTGAAAGTGTATATTGCTCCGCAGCTCAAAAATTCCACCCTTCAAGAACAAATTTTACAAGAAGAAAAAATAGTCCATGATTTGGAAGGTTTGACGGAAGGATATTTGTTTGATGATGTAGTCTGCGCCTGTTCTGATCCCAATGCCCAACGGCTTATGCTCAAGCTCTATACCCGGGAGGGGTATAGTGTTGGAGCCTGTTTTGGAGGAACCCATACTCTAATTGATCAAGCCGATATTGATCAAAATCACTACCGATGTGCTAAAACTATTGGTACCAGCGGTTGTTCAACTGATTCGATGAAAACCGTTTTACAGTGGGTTCAGGAAGGTAAATTATCCTTTAAAGGTTTTACCTCATCCAGGAAATTTACTTTCCAGGATTCTCCTCAAGAATTTTTCACTACTTCGGTCGATGGCCTCAAACCTGTCCTCTATCCCTGGGAGACTAAATCATGAGTGGGAAAGTGGTGATTATTGGAGCTGGAGCTCTCTCTTTAGGTTTTTTAGGTGAACGGTTAGCTCCAGATTATGAGTTAATCTTTGCCGATAAGACCATCAAAGCTCCACTTTTGAAAGAACTTCAAAATCACCAACGATATGTTCTTAATATCGGTCACCTGGATGGTATTGAATCAGTTACCATCAAAGGACAATTTAATACTTTTAATATTGATAAAGACAGTGAGAAAAAAGACTTTTATCAGGCACTAAATGAAGCTGACCTCATTTTTACCACAGTAGGAAACCAAAATTTGCCTTCCGTCATCTCCGAAATTGCTCCAATAATCAACCTGCAGCCAAGGAAAAATTTTATTCTTTTAGGTGAAAACGGGCGCAACTTGTCTCATACCTATCAAAAATTCTTTGAAAAGAGCAAAGTAGTTGATACCGTAATGTCTCGTATGTGCCGTTTTGCCAATCCCGAAGAAAGCAGCTATGAGCCTTTGGGGAAAACTCTTTTCGATAAATTAGTAGTCGAATCCTATGCCTATCTTCCTCTCGATCAAAAGGTTTGCTTGTCAGGTCAATTTTCTCCGGCATTTACCCTGGTTGAACCCGAAATTTTTGCCACCTGGGAGGATATCAAATTCTTTGCCCATAACGGGACTCATGCTTTTGTCGCCTATCAGGCCTTTCTTGATGGGATAAGGTATTTTTCTGATGTTGATCATAAATTAAAAGAAAAAGCTGCAGATATGATGTTTAATGAAATCATACCAGCTCTTCATCGTGCTCATCCAAAATTTCCTTACCAGGATTTAAACGATTATGCCGAAAACCTATTGAAAAGAATTTTCAGCCCTTACTTTCATGATTCTGTTGAGAGAGGGATCCGGGGAGTATTAGAGAAAATGAAGCCAAACGAAAGGTTAGTGAGTGGGCTGAAATTTATCTATCAACAGGGTGTGAAACCAGTTCAGTATGCCAGCACTATTCGAGCTGGCTATAAAATAGCTTCCATGCAGAAACATGTTTCGAATAGTATTGGGGATTTTTTAATTAATCACTGCGGTATTATCGAGGAAGAGCTCATTCAGTTGGTACTGAGTGAACTTGAATTATAGGTATCACATTATCTTACATCACCATATGAGTAAGTAAATCAAATAAGCGATAGCGATAAATTTTCAACCTCCCACATTTTTTTAAATTTTACCTCAAATCACCATGGTTAGGAGCGCGGCGACGGGGTAATCTCATCTTTTCAATTCCGTAAATTCACTGTTTTTAAAAAATGAAATCATTACTGACCAAAAGGCAGAGTTGAAGATATAATTGTTACCTTCTCCCCGGATAGGAGAAGGTGAAGAAGTGGGTGAAAGCCTGGATTCAAATTCAAGCTAGGTGTTTCATATTGAAGCAAGAGGGGGAATACACAAGCTTTCTCCTCACCCTTTAAGCTCGTTGCTTTTTATGATGCTTCCATATTAACTTTGGCAAAGCTTGCCAAATGCTTCTGGTCGAGTTTTTTAAATTCAATTCCCAATAAAATTGCAGTTAATATAAAAGCAAGTCCGTCGGAAATGGGAATAGAGACAAATATTCCTATTAATCCCATAAATCGAGGAAGAATAACCACTAAGGGGATCAAAATTAGAATTTGTCGGATTAGACTTAAAAACATCGCTTCCTTGGCTTTCCCAATTGCAAAGAAATAGCCACTTCCTACCACCTGAAAACCGACTAAAGGAAGCATAAGTTGAATAATTCTTAAGGCTTTTACTCCCATGGAAATGAGTTCTTGATCGGTTTTATTAAATAACACAATAAAACCTTGAGGAAATGCCATAATGAAAATAAAGCCGACAATGACTACTCCGGTGGCAGCTAAGGAAGCAATCTTGACCGTTTCTTTTACTCGATTATACTGTTGAGCTCCGTAATTATATCCAACAATGGGTTGAGCTCCCTGATTAATACCAAATATCGGCATAAGGATCAACATATTGATGCTGTTGATGATTCCCATTACCGAAATTGCCGTATTGCCACCATAGATAAGTAAACTATTATTCAGAATAACATTGAGCAGAGTTGCTCCCAGCTGTAAAACGAAGGGTGCGGTACCAATTGTAAATATTTTTGATACGATAGACCTATTGAGCTTTAAGTTTTTCAAATGAAATCGAAGGGTACTTTTCCCACTAAAAAAATACCACATTACCCAAACTGCTGATACCAACTGTGATAAGATGGTAGCGATAGCTGCTCCCTTGATTCCCCATTCAAATAAAAAGATAAAAATTGGATCAAGAATGGTATTCAACAATGCGCCAATTAGCATGGTTGCCATAGCAATGCGAGGATTTCCTTCAGCACGAATGATGTTGTTCATTCCAAAGCCAATACCATTAAATATCCCACCTAGAAGAATAATTCTTAAATAATCTATTGCAAAAGGAAGAACTACCTCACTCCCTCCAGATATGGTTAATATTGGTTTAATAAATATTAATCCGAAAATTGATAATAAAAAAGAAACAATGACCATTAGAGTGAAAGCATTCCCCATTGTTAACTCAGCCTCATCTTTTTTTCTTTCTCCTAACTTGATCGAAACCAATGCGGTTGATCCCATACCCACCAGCATTCCGAAAGACATCATGAGCATCATATAGGGAAAACCTACGACGATCGCAGCAATACCAAAAGAACCAACTCCCTGACCAACAAATATTCGGTCAACGATGTTATAGAGAGCATTGACTAACATGCCTACAATAGCTGGAATGGAAAAGCGCCATAACAAGGTTGATATTTTTGTGTCCCGAAGTTGTGCTGAATGGTCCATTTTAAAAACTTCCTTTCATCGAGTAAAATTTCGACAAATCATCTTTTGGTTATAAATATAAGTTATAAATATTGGGTTAATTGCTATTTGGTAACTAAAAAATAGAAAGATATGTTAACAGAATAAATTAATAAATACAATGGGATTTAGCTTCATGTTAATGGACAGCACCCCGATGAGAATAAAGATA
>JAGPGC010000123.1 GCA_018056205.1 Candidatus Atribacteria bacterium
GTACTTTGGTGGCGGCTCCAGCTACTAAAGCCACGCTAAACATCATAATCATTGTGATGCAAATGATCCATAAGGACTTTCGCATAATTTTAGCCTCCTTAAATTTTTTATTGAAAGGTTCCTAAATTAATATTAATAGTTTATTAAATTTCACCTCCTTAAAAATATTTAAAAATTCATCAAAAAGTTATTAGATAAATTAAATAAATGTTTATAACTCAATATTTAATTTAAAAGTACAAATCAAAAATAATAACCACTATTATTATACCCTCATATTGATAATACAATCAAGATTATAAGAAAGATTTGCTAAGAGGGCGTCAGCAGAATAATGATAAGATGGGATAATTTCAGCTATAAGAAAATCATCATAATCTACTTTATTTAAGCTCTTCATTACTGCTGGCCAATTAACATCGCCTTCAAGAGGAAGACAGAATCCATTGATATTTCCAACCGAAAGTTTGAAGTCCTTTACGTGAATGGTGATGATTCGTTTTCCAAGGATTTCAATCCACTGCTCTGGATACCCTGATATGAGAACGTTGGCGGTATCAAAATGAACCCTTACCCATTGATTATTAAAATTATCGATAAAATTACGAAATTCCAAGGGTGAAAGAAACAATTTATTCCAGACGTTTTCTAAACCTAATGATACTTTAGCATCGGCAGCAAATTGAGCTATTTCTGAAATGGATAAACGGGAATTTTCATAAGCAGTTTCGTATGGAACCACTTCTGAGGATGGATCCCAAGGAACATTAACAAAACCTGGGATCAGAAGGATTGATTTAGCTTCCAAAATCGAGGCGATTTCAATCAAACGCTTGGCAACATCAATCGCCTTTTTTCTTGTCTCAGAATTGGGTGATGCCAAATTATATTTCCAGTGTAATCCAGAAGCGATGCTACAAATTTTTAAGTTTTTTTCCTCGGATAATACTTTCCATTCCTTCAATTTATGTTGTTCGATTTTTAAAGGAAAAATACCTTCTTCATCGGGGCATAGCTCGATTCCATCAAAACGGTGTTTTCCAGCTAACTGAATAATATCTGGAATTGAAAAGTTTCCTGGGAAAGCCCATTGATTAACAGCTTTTTTCATTCTTGAATCCTCCTTATAAAAATAGTGATGATAAATGATGAAAATAGAGAAAACATATAACCTACCCCTATTCCACTCCCATTCTCACCCTCGCTCATCACCGAATTTTCAGGATACATAGTCAAACAGGTTATGGAATGATTTGAATTTTCATATGATCTGGATCATAATAAAAATCATGAATTCCCTTTTCAAATTCTTCCAAAGGATAAGTGGAAGAGATAAGATTTTTAACCTCTATTTTTCTTGATGCAAGAAGATTAATTGAATATTGCATGGTTTTTTTCACTGCATAAGAACCGACGATACGAATATCACGGCGAAAGATATCATAAGGTTCGACTTTCATCATTTCTCCAATAGGAGCAACTCCAAATACTAAAAATGTTCCATCCGGCTCAACAAATTGGAGTTCCCTCTCCATAACGCGGGGAGATCCAGTAGCATCGGCAACCAACTCAAATCCAAAAGGTGCAATTGTTTTTAATCTTTTTTCTCCATCTTCGTCATTCAGAATGGCTTCAGTAGCTCCCATCTTTTTAGCAAATTCAAGCTTCTTTTGACTGATATCAACCATGACTACTTGAGAAGCGCCACTCATTTTCAATAGCGACATTAAAAGTAAACCTATAGCTCCAGCACCAAAAATTAAAGCTTTTTCTCCAGGTTTGATTTCACTTCTTCGTATTCCATAAACGACACAAGCCAATGGCTCAGCAAGCGCTGCTTCAGAATAACTCAAATGGTCGGGAATATGAAAAACTCCTTTTTCTGAAACAGCCACATATTCAGCAAATGCTCCGTTTTGAGTAACACCCACTACATGACTGTTCAAACAATGATTATTTTTGTTGATTTTACAGAAATAACATTTATCGCAAAAAATATTGGGATCAGCAGTAACTCGATCACCAGAACGAAATTGGGTAACTTCATCTCCTACTTCTACAACTTCCCCAGAAAATTCATGACCAGCTACTATAGGGAAATCAGAAAAATACTCAGCTTTTAAGATATGAATATCAGTACCACAAATCCCAGCAGCCTTTACCCGAATAAGAACTTCATCTTTTTGAGGAGTGGGTTTTTCAATATCACAAATTACAAATTTTTCTTTAGCTTCAAATAGGCACGCTTTCATTTTTATTTCCTCCAATTAAAATAAATACTAGGTTAAGCAACTTTAAAGGGAATCAAAATGGCTAATGATTTGATAGAAGGGGCAATATTTGATTTAAATCCAAATACCCAAGAAAAGATTAAGGCACATGAAAAATTTTCACTTGCGTATCTGCCCCCTTTTATTTATTATTATCTCATATGAACAACCAAGATATCCCACAAACTTTTGCTATTTTACAAGAAAGTAAAAAACAATGGCAAGATTCGACTTTGGAAAATTTAGAAAAAATACCATTTTTAATTTTAGTAGGTTGTATTCTAAGCCTCCGGACCAAAGACCAAATGACCCGTCAAGTTTCAGAAAGATTATTTAGAAACATTCGTAATCCACAGCAGCTTCTTGAACATTCTGAAGATGAAATTATTAGGATGATTTATCCAGTTGGTTTCTATCGGCGAAAAGCAAAAAACCTGATTGAAATTTCGAGAATTCTTATCGAAAAATACCAAAGCCAGGTACCTTCTACTCTGGAAGAACTACTTGAACTCCCGGGTGTGGGACGTAAAACCGCTAATTTAGTTTTAACAGTTGGATTTGGGAAACCTGGTATTTGTGTTGATACCCATGTTCATCGTATTGTTAATCGCTGGGGATATGTAAAAACCAAGACACCTGAACAAACCGAAATAGCTCTAAGAAACAAACTCCCTCGTGATTTCTGGGTTCCCATTAATTCGCTCTTGGTTTTATTGGGACAAAATATTTGTCTCCCTCGCCGACCGCATTGTGAGAAATGTCCCATCGCAATATATTGTGATCAAGTAGGTGTTGAAAAGGAGAGGCTTAAACCCAATGAATAGATATTTAGCCCCCATAATTACAATAATTCTGGTTAATATTTTATTTTATCTTATTTTTTTTCGTAAAAAACCAATATCTTTCCAAAATTGGATGAAATTATTTCTTTTCCCTTTCCTATTAGTGATTGTCATCCCCTACCATCAAGTTGAACGAATCCTTTTAAATATTTGGGCAGGATTTTTACCTGTTTTATCAATTAATACTTTTTTGGTGTTGATTGAATTGATTTTATTATCAGTTAGTATGTATTTTTTAATAAAAATTACTCCAAAAAGAGGGGTCGAGCTTTTTCCATACTTTCTATTAATTGGACTGGGATTGGGTTGCGGACGTTTTTTCCGAAATGTGATCTTAGTATGGTATCACCCCTTAAATTCCTTTTTTGGTTACGGACAATTCTCAAATTTTATAACCGGTTTCTATATAGTCCAGGAAGTTCTCCAATTACTAATCGTTATAGTGTGTAGTGGGTATATGGGATTAGGTTTTATCAGATTTATGAAAGGTCAATTTTCAAAAGGTATTATGTCGATTATTTTTTCATTTTTAATGTTGGAAATAGATGCTTTAGTCAGAGTATTGTTTCAATACGTTCCATTTTTTGCTTTCTTCTCAGCAGTTTATGTGATTAGTATATTACCCCTTCTCTTCAT
This sequence comes from Candidatus Atribacteria bacterium, assembly GCA_018056205.1. Taxonomy (GTDB): domain Bacteria; phylum Atribacterota; class Atribacteria; order Atribacterales; family Atribacteraceae; genus Atribacter. The sequence goes on from JAGPGC010000123.1 coordinate 3,749, forward strand.
TTTAGGAGGCCTGTTTTTATGGATGTCTTATCGTCGGCAAGAGAAAAAAGAATTGGAAATCAAAAAAGAAAATTCCAAACTGGTTTCGGGTTCATCTGGATCATAATTTTTATATTTTTTTCATTCATTCAAAAGGTTTGGGGAGATGAAATCCTAAGATATTCAATTGTATCAAGAGGTATGGTTTTAGGTGAGATGATCTATGAAATCGAAACGATGAATGAGGAAATGATTTATCGTTCTTTTTTTATCACCAATCAAGATGAAGAACCCCAAAGAGATATGGAATTGATAGTAAATCGAGAAAATTTAACTCCAGTTCTTTCCAGAAAATGGTT
>JAGPGC010000124.1 GCA_018056205.1 Candidatus Atribacteria bacterium
TAGCGGCGTCAATGGCTTCTTGTCTCAAGTTATCATCCCGATGAGTTAAGGCTCCCAACTGCCATTTGGGATGGGAGTGAGTATTAAGGTTGATACAGCTTACTTTTAGACCGTAGTTATCGAGCAGGGATTTAAAATCTCGAGGACTTATTTTATCGAACTCGTCATCAAAAAATTCAATTGCTCCAATTTCCGGTACTTTTTTTACTCTTTTGAGACGTTCTTGAATACTGAGCGGCTCTTCATATCCCTGGGGCAAGAACCGGTCAGATATTCCCCCCATACACCATATTCCAACAGAAAGTTTTAATTTTTCTCCGACAGGCATTTTTGACTCCTTTCTCGGCTCTTCATATTATTCATTTTCAATAAAAATCTAATACAAATTCACTCATCTTTGCTTAATCAACTTTTAATCTTTTTCTAAATCTTTGTGAATATATCGAACTATAAAAGTTTAATATCATAACCAAAATCAACATTAAACCCCAAACCACATTCTTAAAAAAAGGACTAAAGGATAAAATATTAAAACCACTCTGAAGGATTTGTAAAACGATTATTCCCATAACTAAACCAGATATATTCCCATATCCTCCACTGGGATCAACTCCTCCCAAAACACAAACTAAAATTGCCTGAAGTAGATAAGCTGAACCATAGCCTGGCCTGATTGAATTAACTCTTGAAATCATAATAATGGAAGCTAAACCCGAGCAAAGACCACTTAAAATGTAGGTTCTAATTAAAATTCCTCGGTTGTTTATTCCGCTAAAACGAGACGCAATTGGATTGGAACCTAACATGTAGAGATTAAAACCAAAAGAGGTTCTATTGAGTATTAGCGACATAATTAAAATATAGACAATAAAAATAATCATGGGCATCGGAATGGCAAGAATAGTACCACTTCCAATATATAGGAATTTTTCCGGGAATCCCTGGATTCCATACCCCTTGGTTATTACAATGGCTATACCGGAAAAAATACTCATCGTACCAAGAGTAGCAAGAATTGCCGGGACTTTTATATAAGCTATGAGAAGTCCGTTTATTAGGCCACAGAGAAAGGAAATGCCGATGGCTGAGATTATTGCTAAAAATATTATATATGACTCTTCATAAGCTCCTAACTGGGGAAGGGAATACTTGGTTAAAATAAGAGCTGCCCCAACACCAGCTAAATTGGCAGTTGATATAATCGACAAATCGATTCCTCCGGTTAGCATAGCTAGCATAATAGCGATTGCCAGTAAACCAAACTCAGGTATTTGGCTGGCTATCGACTGGAAATTACTCAGGGTTAAAAATTTACCCGGAAGAAAAATGGACATGACAATGAAAGAGCCAAGCATCATGACAAATAAAATGGTAGTTCTCGAGTGCTTTAAGTATTGATCGAACAAGATTCACCCTCCAACCAACATAGTTTTTAACGGTAAAATTAAATCATCATACTTTTTCTGATCTGATAAGAACTCAGGCTGACGCTTATGGCTACGATTATTCCAGTGAAAAACTCCTGCCAAAAAGAAGATAAGCCAATCAAAATAAGGCTATTATTCAACAAAGTAATCATAGCTACTCCCAATATAGTGCCAATGACCGTTCCCGATCCCCCGGTTATTCTGGTTCCACCTAAAACAACTGGTGCAATAACACTCAGTTCAGAACCAACCAAATAAGTAGGGTTGCTATAGCGAATAAGTGAAACATGAAGAACTCCAGCTATACCGGCTAAAATTCCGACATAGCAGTAAATAAAGAATTGAATACTGAAAACATTCAGACCAGCTCGTTTGGCAGCTTCCATGTCACCACCAATGGCATAAACGCTTCTTCCTAATCGAGTGTAAGTGAGGATAAACCAGGTTAGCAGAGCAAGGGCTATAAAAATCACAGTAAAAATTGATAATCCGTAACTTCCTCCTTCAGGTTTTACTATAGTAAACACATTGGTAGCACCAAACTTTTTAAAACAATCGGGCAATTGTGCAGAATTAACCGCTTTAGTTCCGACTACGGTAAGCAGAATTCCGTGGAAAACATTTAAGGTGCCTAAGGTAACAATAAAGGTTGGAATTCTAAAGTAAGAAATAATTAAGCCATTTATTGCTCCTAAGCCTAATCCTACCATACAAGATATTAAAAAAGCGAAATAGATGTTATCTATTCCACTGGCTATCAAAACATTGGCAGCGATGTATTGTCCAGAAATGGCTATAGCAGTAAAGGACATATCAATACCACCGGAGAGTAAAACCACAAAAACTCCTATAGCCATGATTCCTAAACTTGCACTACTTTTGCCCAGATCGAGTAAATTTTCAAAAGACAAAAAAGAGGGATTTAACGAAGTTACCAAAATAGAATAGGCAACTATAATTAAAGACAAATAAGCTTCATTTTGACTGAATATTTTCTGGATTTGGTTACTTCTAATAGTTCCAGTCATGATCGTTATCCTTCACTATTTTTTGAATTGCTCGATACTAAATCAAATAATTCATCCTCAGTTATGTCAATTGTATTTACTTCTCTTACAATTCTTCCATCCGCCATTACAAGAATCCGATTACAATTACGAACAATCTCGGGAACTTCATCGGAAATCATAATAACTCCAATGCTATTCTTGGCTAATTGTCTAATGAGGTTGTGGATATTACTTTTGGATGCAACGTCAATACCCACTGTTGGACTGTCCAAAATAAATATTTTAGGATTAGTGGCCAACCATTTTGCTATCACAACTCGCTGCTGATTCCCACCGGAAAGCGCCTGAACCGCAACTTCTAAAGAAGGAACATTGACACTCAATTCATCAACCCAGGTTTTTGCATATTGATATTTCTTGCTGTTATTAATAAGCCTGAATTTGCTTAATAATTTTTTCAAATTAGTTACAACTATATTATTCTGAATCGATTGTCTCAAAAACAATCCTTGATTTAGTCTATCTTCTGGCAGATAACTTATACCTAAGCTTACTGCTTTTCGAGGAGAATCTATTTTTACTGGTTGTTCATTAACAAATATTGTGCCCGAGTTGGGCTTATTTAGACCAAACAATGATAGTGCTACTTCGGTTCTGCCTGAACCGAGAGATCCAATCATGCCTACAATTTCGCCCGGTTTTACTTTAAAACTTATATCTTCAAATTGACCTTTTTTGCTAAGATCCTTTACTTCTAATAAAGTTTTCTGCTCAGAATCTTCTTTATAGTCAAAAACTGAATGATCGATTTTTTTTCCGCTCATGTAAAAAGAGAGGGTATCGTAATTTAATTCACGAGCGTTAAAATCACCAACTTTTTTCCCATCCCTTAAAACCGTAACTTTTTCAGCTATTTGTAAAACCTCACTCAATTTGTGACTCACAAATAAGGTAGAAATACCTCTCTCTTTTAAATCTAAAATTACCGATAGTAACTTATCAATCTCTTTTTTGGTAATAGCAGTAGTAGGTTCATCCATGATGATGAGTTTAGCATTTCGAATAAGGGCTCGGCATATCGCAACCAGCTGTTTGTTGGCAATAGAAATATTTTCAACCTTTTCATTTAAATCAAGTTCCTTTTTTATGATTGATAAAACATCCCAGGCAATATTTTTTACTTCTTTCCAATTAATTATTTTCTTCTTTTCTTCAATTAACTGGTTGAGAGAAATGTTTTCGGCTACTGAAAGATTGGGAAATAATGATAAATCCTGATAAATGACCTGAATCCCTTCATTGATTGAATCAATTGGTCTTAGATTTTTGTAGCTTTTACCCTGAATAATAATTTCACCTTCATCTGGTTTAACCACTCCGGCTATGATTTTTATGAGAGTGGATTTCCCTGAACCATTTTCTCCAACCAAGCAATGGATTTCTCCTCGGCCTATAGACATATCAACACTATCTAAAGCCCGTACTCCAGCATAAAACTTACTTACATTTTTAATTGTTAAAAAATCTTCAGCCATTTTATCCCTTCTAAAATAAGTGAGTTGGGGGAAAGTTCTTAATAACCCAACTCACTTATTTTATTCACTTCTTTTCTCCAGTTAAGAGCATTCAAGTATTCTTTTCA
>JAGPGC010000125.1 GCA_018056205.1 Candidatus Atribacteria bacterium
ACAATGGTGCCGAGACCCAGAATTGAACTGGGGACGCATGGATTTTCAGTCCATCGCTCTACCATCTGAGCTATCTCGGCACTCATTTGGCGGGGTCGACGGGATTTGAACCCGCGGTCTTCAACGTGACAGGCTGACGTGTTTGGCCAGGCTACACCACGACCCCGCTCATCGGTGCTTCGGCTTCGAGATATCTTATCTCTCTCGCCCGAAGGCAATTAACATTTTAATAGGTCAAAAAGCTTTTGGCAAGTCTTTCTTTAAAATATTCAAAAAAGCCTCATTTATTTTCTTGAATAACCTTATTATATTCATCAGCACTTAATAATTGCTGCAACTCATTCTGATCGCTGGATTGAATAACACAAATCCATCCTTTTTCATAAGGACTTAGATTGATGATTTCTGGTTTATTTTCGAGGAGAGAATTCACTTCAGTAATCACACCCGATAAAGGAGAATAAAGATTGGAAACCGTTTTAATCGATTCTACATCACCAATTTTATCTCCTTTTTTAACCGTTGAATTTAGTTTGGGCATTTCTACATACACAATATCTCCCAATTCATTCTGAGCAAAATCAGTTATACCACAACGATAAACACCGTTTTCCTCTTTTACCCAAAAATGCTCGGGAGTATATAATAAATCTTTGGGAATATTCATAAGATACCTCCTTGTTTCAATCAGATGATCAACCAAATTGAATGTTTAGAATAAATGTAACGAAGTTCCAAACACCGAATCGGCAGCCTCCATTACCGTTTCAGTGAGAGTAGGATGAGGATGGATAGTATGGGCAATCTCTTCCGGGGTTGATTCAAGTGCCATTGCCAATGTCATTTCTCCAATAAGGTCTGAGGCGTGTGGTCCAATAATATGAGCTCCCAATATTTCACCGGTTTTTTGGTCAGCAATAATTTTGACAAAACCTTCGGTTTCTCCTTCAATCAAAGCTTTCCCTACTGCTCGGAATGGAAACTTCCCAATTTTCACATCGAATCCTGACGCCAGGGCTTCTTCTTCAGTCAAGCCTACTGAACTGATTTCCGGTGAACAAAAAATACAGTTTGGAACAACTCGATAATCCATGGCCGCTGGTTTTCCCATCAGGTTGTTTATAGCTACTTCTGCCTCTTTAAAAGCAACATGCGCTAAAAGATATTTCCCATTAACATCACCAGCAGCATAAATAGAAGGTACTGAGGTTTTCATTTGAAGATCAGCAATAACCGCATTTTTATCCATCTCTATTCCAGCTTTTTCCGGGTAAAGATTATCAGTCATTGGAACTCTACCGGTAGCGACTAAAACATAATCACCTTCTGCTAATTTCATCTCACCATTTTGTTCATAGGATACCTTGAGTTTTTTATCTTTAGAAATTTCAACCACCTTAGCACTGGTATGAATTTTCATGTCCCTTTTTTCTAATATTTCAATAAAAAGCTTGACAACCTCACTATCAGCAATGGGAAGAATGTTTGGAAGCATTTCAACTACTTCTACCTGAGTTCCAAACTTGTTGAGAATACAAGCCATTTCCATTCCAATATAACCACCACCAATTACTACTAATTTTTCCGGTATAGATGGCAAATCTAACATTTGGTCGCTATCAATAACTCCTTCTAAACCTGCTCCAGGAACAGGTAATTGGGCAGATTTGGAACCAGTTGCAATAAGAATGTGTTTGGCTTGAATGCTCTCTTTCTTCTCGTCTTTTCCAATAAATTCAATAGTTCGATTATCCAGGAATGAACCTATACCATCTACAATTTCTACTCCAGCTTTTCTTAGTAAAAATCGAACTCCTCCAGTTAACTGCTTCACAACTTTATTTTTACGAGCTAAGACTTTAGGCCAATCTACTCCTTCTATTTTAACTTGAATGCCAAATTCTGCGGCACGCTCACTGAGGTGAAAAACTTCTTGCGATCGGAAAAAAGCTTTAGTTGGAATACAGCCTCGGTTTAGACAAGTTCCTCCAATGTCGCGACTTTCAATTAAAAGAGTTTTCATTCCTTTTTGCCCGGCACGAATCGCAGCTGCATAACCAGCCGGCCCACCTCCAATAACCACCAGATCGGTTTTTTTCATTCTCAACCTCCAATTGTTTCGTTCCTATCCAGTAAATACCGTAACGAGTGATGGGTGAACAGTGATGAGTTTAAATGTCACCCTCATCCTAACCTTCTCCCATCAATGGAGAAGGAACACTATTATTTCAAGTTTCTATTTCCCTCGCCCCTTAGTGGGAGAGGGTTAGGGTGAGGGGTATGTATTTTCATCCTTATGTGGTACTGCTTAAGCAATATAAAGGTCTATCTAGTAAATACCGTAACGAGTGATGGGTGAACAGTGATGAGTAAAAAACGCTGCCATAGTAAAAAATGTTGCCATCCTGAGCCCTCGCTGCCCAGACAGCTGTCACCCTGAGGCTTCGTATCCCGAAGCCGTGAGGATCTCATCTTTTTTTTTAAATCCTTTTCTCCCGCTCTCCCCCTCCCCCGCTCACCCGCTCGATCTTTATTTTTCCCCTCTCCCGCTCGATCTTTACGCCGTAGGCTGCCCTGATTCTCAAAATGACGATTTAAGCTAAGTATTTTCTCCCTTATTTGGTACCGCTAGGGCAGCATGATATTTTACCCTTTTCTTCTCCCCTAACTTTTATTTTCTAAATAATCATGAATAGCTCGAGCCGCTTTTTTCCCAGCACCCATAGCTGAAATAACTGTAGCAGCTCCAGTAACAATGTCACCCCCAGCATAAATCCCCGGGATGCTGGTAGCACCAGTCTCTTCATCAGCTTCGATGTATCCTCGTTTATTTAACTTTAGTTCCGGAAGGGTTTCAAGTAATAGAGGATTGGGTCCTTGACCAATAGCCACCACTACCGTATCAGCTGGAATAACAAATTCGGAACCGGCTACCGGAATCGGCCGGCGTCGACCACTTTCATCCGGTTCCCCTAATTCCATTTGTATACATTCAATACCGGTAACCCATTTATTTTCGTTTCCAATAAAACTAACCGGATTGGTTAGTATAATACAGTTAATACCTTCCTCTTCAGCTCGTTCTATTTCTTCAATTCGAGCTGGCATCTCTTTTTTTGTTCTTCGATAAACCAAACAGACCTCTTCAGCACCCAATCGGAGTGCAGTTCGTGCCGAATCCATTGCTACATTCCCACCACCTATCACCGCTACTCGCCGACCAACTTTGGTGGGAGTATCATATTCTGGAAATCGATAAGCTTTCATGAGATTAGAACGGGTTAAAAACTCGTTAGCGGAATAAATTCCATTTAAATTTTCTCCAGGAAGTTTCATAAAATGAGGTAACCCAGCTCCAGTTCCAATAAAAAAGGCTTCAAAACCTTCTTTGCGAATGTCTTCAAAGGTTAAGGTTTTCCCTATAACAACACTTAATTCCAGCTCTACACCCAACGATTTAACATAATCAACCTCTTGAGCTACGATTGCTTTGGGAAGACGAAATTCTGGTATGCCATATATCAAAACTCCTCCAGCTGAATGGAGCGCTTCGAATATTGTCACTTCATATCCTATTTTGGCGCAATCACCCGCGCAAGTAAGGCCAGCTGGACCTGATCCAATAACTGCTACCTTTTTGCCTTTTCGAGCAGTTACTTTTGGAACTTCAATGCCCCTTTCCCTTTCATAATCAGCCAAAAATCTCTCGAGATAGCCAACTGCTATCGGTTGTCCTTTTTTACCCATAATACACAAATTTTCGCATTGTTCCTCTTGAGGACATACTCTCCCGCAGATAGCTGGAAGACTATTTTTTTCTTTGATTTTCATAATGGCTTCATCAATTTTACTTTGAGCCAAAAGACCAATAAACCCCGGAATATCGATTTCTACAGGACAACCCTTCATACAACTTGGCTTTTTGCATTGTAAACATCTTTTGGCTTCTTCAATTGCCGCCCATTTTTCTAAACCAAGTGGGACTTCATTAAAATCCTGGATTCTTTCCTGAGCACTACGTTGGGGCATTTTGGGACGTCCGGTTAATCGATTATGAGACATG
>JAGPGC010000126.1 GCA_018056205.1 Candidatus Atribacteria bacterium
ATTCACCTCTGACTGCAGCATGAACAATTTCTGCAGTACCAATAGCAGCTATATCGCCATCACCTTGATAAGAAAAAACCATCCGATCGGGGTAAGCCCGTTTTATACCAGTAGCAATCGCTGGAGCTCGACCATGAGCCCCCATTACAAAATCGATATCCAAACATTCATAGATATACACTGAACAACCCACCGGCCCCACACCTATAGTATAATCAGCAATATCCAGTTCATCGATAACTTCAGCAATCAACCGTTGAGCTAAGCCATGATTACAACCTGGACAATAACGGAAGGGTTGATTAATTAAAGTTTTTGGTCTCTCAAAAATAGTTTGCATGACTATTCTCCTTACTTTCCTAATATATCACGAATCATTTTCAGAGTATCTTCCACTGTTGGAATCATTCCTCCACTTCGTCCGTAAAAATGAACTGGTACAGCTCCATTTACAGCCAATTTTACATCCTCAACCATCTGCCCCATATTCATTTCCACATCTAAAACTCGTCCCGCCTTTCGCGCTAAATTTTGAAGAGCATCTGACGGAAAAGGATATAGAGTAATTGGTCGAATTAAGGCCAAACGAATCCCAATATTTTTAGCTTCCCTGACCACGCTTTTCAAAATACGAGCTACCGTTCCATAGCCAACCAATAGCATTTCTGGTTCATCGTCACCAAATACCTCATAACGTATTTCTTCCTGTTCAATCTTTCGATATTTTTCAAACAACCGCTGGTTAAACTCTTCCAAATCTCGAGGGTCAAGGTCAAAACAAAGAATGTATTGGCGATCTCTACCCTTTTTACCGGTAATTGCCCAGTCTTTGGGTGGTAATGGAGGAAAATCCGGCTTTTGGAATACCACCGGTTCCATCATTTGACCTAACATTCCATCTCCTAAAATAATCACGGGATTTCTATACTTATCAGCAAGATAAAAGGCTAAATAGGTTAAATCGACCAGCTCCTGAACCGTTGAGGGTGCTAATACAATTACCTTATAATCCCCATGCCCCCCTCCCTTTACCGCTTGAAAATAATCACTCTGGGAGGGCTGAACATTACCTAATCCCGGACCACCCCGACTCATATTAACAATTACTGCCGGTAATTCTGCTGAAACTAAATAAGAAATACCCTCTTGCTTGAGACTAATACCCGGACCTGATGAAGAAGTCATCACCCTTTTACCAGCTGAGGAGGCACCGTAAAGCATATAGATTGAAGCAATTTCACTCTCGGCTTGGAAAAAAACCCTTCCCTCCTCGGGCATTCTCAGTGAGAAATATTCACTAATCTCGGTTTGAGGAGTAATTGGATATCCAAAATACAGCTCACAACCAGCCTGAATTGCCGCTTCAGCGACCGCATCATTTCCCTTCATTAAAGTTTTTTTCATTTTTTATTCTCCCGATAAACTGAAATCGCTACTTCTGGACACACTTCTGCACAAAACCCACACCCGATACAATGGTCCTCATCGTTGACCATTGCCGGATAATATCCATAGGAATTAAAATCTCCCGATAAAACCAATACTTTCTTTGAACAGATATTTATACAATACCCGCAACCTTTACAAAATTCCTGATTAATCAAAACTTTATTCAATTCCCTCTACTCTCCTGTCAATTGGCATATTTTCTTTGTTTATTTCATCAAGCTTTATTTTCCAGCTCTTTCCAGCAAAGTTTCGGCAAATTGCAAAGCTGGAATCGTTGAGTTTTCTCCTCCCATCATTCGGGCTAATTCTTGTAATCGGTTTTCTCGATCCGGTAGATCGGTTATTTCCGCCCAGGTATCCTGGTCATCGGTAAACTTATCCACTCTCAAATGTTGATCAGCAAAGCAAGCAATCTGGGGAAGATGAGTTACACAAATAACTTGACGCCCAGAAGCAATAATCTTTAATTTTTCACCAATCCAAAAAGCAGTTTTCCCTCCTACTCCTTGGTCTATTTCATCAAAGATCATCACTGGAAGATTTTTCATCCCCAAAGCAATGGATTTTATCCCTAATACTAAGCGTGACAATTCTCCACCGGAAGCAACTTCCCTCACCGGACCTAATGGCTGTCCGGCATTCAATGAAACCATAAACTCAATAACATCTATTCCAGCTGGAGAAAATTTTTGGGGTTCAAATGGAACCTCATCAAAGTTGACTTCAAACTTGACCTTGGAAAAGGCTAACTGCTTTAGCTCTTCCTCCAATCGGGCTTGCAGGAGTTTTGCTGCTTGTTGTCGATGTTGGGATAGCCTTTTCCCACTTGCCAATAATTCTTCCTGATTTTTTTCAACTTGAATCTCCAACCATTTTTTTCTCTCAATTTGATGGTCAATTTCTAATAATTTCTCTTGGATCTGTTTCCAGTAATCAATCAATTCATCAGTGGTTCGGCAGTGATATTTCCTTTTCAGACGTTCAATTTCTACCACTGATTTTTCAAGTTTTTCAATTTTATCTGCCGAATAATCTAACTGATTTCTTAGGATAGCTACTTCGGACGTCATTTCTTGAAGCTCGGCCTCAATATTCCGAAGGTTATCCACGATACCCTTTAGAACTGTAAACTTCCCCTCAGCGGGGATTTTTTCCAATTGGTTGGTTAAACGAACCAGGAGATTGGATACTCCTTCTCCATTTTCATTCCCTTCCATCAAAATAAAAAAAGTATCTAATGCGGTACAGTAAGATTGAACATTAGCTATTAACTGGAATTCTTCTTCAACTTCGATCACTTTTTCCGGGGTTAAGCCCAATTCTTCAAATTCTTGAAAAGTAAATTTGAGCTCATTCCAGCGAGCAAAATCACCGGTTATTAATTGCTCTAATTCTCGCTTGAGTTGTGACCACTCTAAATATTTTTGCCAATAGAATTCTCTTTCTCTTTTACCCTGTTTATCTAAAAAACCATCTAAGATATCAAGTTGATTTTCAGCAGCTAAAAACCGCTCGTGTTCTCTTTGACCATAAATATCGATTAACCTTGCAGCAAATTCTTTTAATAACCCAACCGGAACTGCTCGACCATTAATTCGTGCTCGACTTCTGCCATCCCGGAGAATTTCTCGAGATAATACCACTTCATCAGAAATTTCGCCGGTTAATTCATTTTCTTCCAGCCATTGGATTAATTCCGGACAAGAAGAAAGATCAAAAAGTCCTTCTACTAAAGATGATTTTCGGTCATGACGAATCATACCCTCATCCGCTCGACCTCCCTTGAGGAGGCTTAGGGCATCGATTATTAAAGATTTACCGGTTCCAGTTTCGCCGGTAATCGTTACCAAACCACCATTTAATTCAATATGTTGAAAATCAACAATTACAAAGTCTTTTATGACGAGTTCTCGGAGCATTCTTGATCAATCCGTTTGCGAATATCCATCCCCCAGGATAGTTTATCTCTCAACAATGAATAAAAGGGTTTTTCTGGAATGAGTTTTACCATATGGTTAGTAAGTTGCGATTTTCTAACCTCGATATAATCCCCTTTGTCCAGAGTAAAACCTCGCTGACCGTCCAGAGTAACCATGGTTCCTTCTTTGGAAGACTCTAATATAAGCCGAATCGAGGAGGTTGGTTGAACAATGATCGATCGGGCATAAAGAGTATGCGCACAAATGGGAGTAATGATAAAAAGATCTAAGGCGGGATGAATAACCGGACCTCCTGCCGATAAGGAATAAGCCGTTGAACCAGTGGGGGTAGCTATGATTAATCCATCAGCTGGAAAAGTAGCCAGATATTCCTCATCAATAAAGGTACTAAGGCGAATCATCTGGGCAAAGGGTCCTCGGTATATCACCACATCATTTAAGGCAATATCCTGCTCAACTCCCTCTTCGATATGATGAATAGAACAATCCACCATCATTCGGTTTTCAATGACATATTTTCCTTCTAAAACTGCTAACGCGGCATTGAACAGAGCTTCAACACTCACTTCGGTTAAAAACCCCAACCCACCCATATCGATACCCAAAATTGGAATCCCCTCAGCGGCATAGCGATGGCTGGCTGACAAAAAAGTTCCATCACCACCTAATAC
>JAGPGC010000127.1 GCA_018056205.1 Candidatus Atribacteria bacterium
ATATTAACTGGCAGGAGAGTAACCCCTCAGCTTATTGATTATGCTGATTTGGTAACCAAAATGATTATGGTTAAACATCCCTATCAACAGGGAATTCCAGCTCGAAAGGGGATAGAATATTGATGGATTATAGGGATAATCCAATGCGGGGCATTAGAGGAGCGATTACTGTTGATAAGGATAGTCCCGATGAGATTGCTTCGGCAACTCTATTGCTTTTTGAAGCCATGATGGAAAAAAATAATCTTGAACCCGATGATATTACTGCACTTTTTATCACGGTTACCCAGGATCTAAAATCAGCTTTTCCTGCCCGAGCTATTCGTCAAATTGAAAAATACCGTTATCTTCCCTTAATGTGTGCTCAAGAAATACCGGTTAAGGGAGCCTTGGAACACTGTATTCGTTTGATGATGGTGGCTTTTTGTCCAGGTGTAAGTCCCCAAGCTATTTATCATATTTATTTACGAGAGGCCCAAAAACTTAGGATAGATTTAAAGGGAGAAAAATAATGAGTAAGGTTCGGATTCTTCCAGCCGCTTCTAAACTATTTGGAGATATTTTCTGCCCTCCCGATAAATCTTTTAGCCACCGGGCAGCTATGATTGGTGCTTTATCCATGGGTCAAACCATCATTGAAAATTTTTCGTTCTGTCAAGACACCTGGTCAACTTTACATTGTCTGGAACTTTTAGGTGTTGGGGTTCAAGCTCGTACCGACCAGAGTAGGGTTGTAATAGGCAGTTCTGGAAAAGATGCTTTAACTGAACCAGCAGATATTCTTGATGTAGGAAATTCAGGAACTACCTTACGGATGCTGGCTGGAATTACTTCTGGTATTCAAGGGCTATCGATATTGACCGGCGACCAGAGCATCCGCCGGCGCCCGATGCAACGCATTATTGATCCATTGAGGAAAACCGGTATCATCATTGGTGGTCGTGCGCAGGACAAATATGCACCTCTCTATCTCGTTGGTAAAAATCCTTTGCAAGCTTTTCAGCATACTCTCAAGATTCCCAGTGCTCAGGTGAAGTCTTGCTTAATCTTTGCTGCCTTGTGGGGCGATGGACCTTCTTTTATAGAAGAACCGATTGCCTCTCGAGATCATACTGAAAACATGCTTAGGGCAGTTGGGGGAGATATTCGAAAAAAGGATGGAGTGATTCAAGTTTTCCCAGGAAAAGAATTGATAGCGCGGTCTTTTTATTTACCTGGAGATATATCTTCAGCTGCTTTTTTGATAGCTGCTGCTCTCTTAGTTTGGGGATCTCATCTTATCATCCGCAATTTAGGTTTGAACCCAACCCGAATCGGTATGATTGAGTGTCTGAAGAGGATGGGAGCAAAAATTGAGCCGTTTGATGTAAACGAAGAATGGGGGGAACCAAGAGGTCATGTTATCATTGAGCACTCGGAATTAAATGGATTTGAAATCAATCAAGAAGAAATTCCATTGTTAATTGATGAAATTCCCATATTATCAGTACTTGCCACTCAGGCCAGTGGTTGTTCGATAATCAAAGGAGCCAGTGAATTACGGGTAAAGGAAAGCGACCGTTTACAGGCTATTAGTGAAAACTTAAATAGTTTAGGAGCCCAGGTTAAAGAGACCGAAGATGGATTGATAATATCAGGTCCGGTTACCTTAAAAGGTGGAAGGGTAAAAAGTTTCGGAGATCACCGTATCGCCATGAGCATGGTGATAGCTGGATTGATTGCCGAATCCCCAATTGAAATTGAGGATATCGATTGTATATCGGTCAGCTATCCGAATTTCTTTCAGGACCTTCACAATATCGGGTATAGAGATTTTGAATTTTTTCCCGATAATGATATCAAGAACTCTTCGGGTAAGGAGAAGTCATGAAAACTCAGATTGCCATTGATGGACCGGCTGGAGCTGGGAAGAGTACGGTTGCTCGTCGATTAGCCAAAAAATTATCCTATTTATATATAGATACCGGTGCTATGTATCGGGCGGTCACTTATTATTTTATTAGCCAAGGTATAAACTATCATGATTCAAAAACTCTCAATCAAGCGCTGGCTAATATTGACCTCCATTTTAAAATTGTTGATGGAGTATCGGTAATTTTTCTGAATGGGAGACGATGTGGGGAAGAAATCCGCCAACCGATTGTAAATCAGCAGGTTTCCCCAGTAGCAAAAATTGTTGAAGTACGTCATTTTCTTAAGAAGAAACAAAGGGAATTAGCCCAATCGACTTCATCAGTTACTGAGGGACGAGATATTGGAACAGTAGTTCTTCCCAATGCTGATTTAAAAATTTATCTAACCGCTCGTCCCGAAGTACGAGCCGAGAGAAGATGGAAAGAGTTTAATGACAAAGGGATTGATATTTCTTATCAGGATGTATTGAAAAATGTTTTAGAACGGGATAGCATCGATTCCACTCGAAGAGAAGCTCCCCTACGACAGGCTGAGGATGCTATTATTGTTGATACATCTGAAATGAGCATTGAAGAAGTGGTGAACTTTCTCTATCAAAAAGCGGTAGAGAATGGATGATATGAAAATTCTGATAGCCAAACATACTGGTTTTTGTCCCGGGGTTAAAAGAGCCTATGCCATGGCTATGAAGTCTTTTGATAAGAGTTGGCAGCCGGTTTATCTGTTGGGGGAATTAGTCCACAACCATCGGGCAGTAAAGATGTTAGTTGATAGGGGAGCCCGATTAGAGGAGGAAGTAGAAAAGATTCCCGATAAAGTAACCGTTATTACTCGATCCCATGGTTTGGAGCGTAAAACCCGTGAAAAATTACTGGAAAAGGGAGTTACTATTGTTGATACGACTTGTCCACGAGTTCAAAAGGTGCAATTATTAGCCGGTGAATTAGAAAAAAAAGGATATACCTTGATTGTTCTTGGCGATCCCAATCATGCCGAAATTAAAGCATTAATCAGTGAGCTGGAGGCCATCCCTCTAGTCTTGGGAAAAGATTCCTCTGAATGGGAAGAAAAACTCAAAGCCTTACCAAAGAATCAACCTTTGGCAGTTATCGAGCAAACTACTTTTCCCCGACAACAATATTTAAATTTTTGTCAATTAATAGAGGAAAAAAATTTACTTAATCATTGTTTAATTGAAAATACTATTTGTCCAGAAACTGAGCATAGACAAAGCGAACTTTTTTCACTTCTTCAAACTGGGAAGATTGATGTGGTCTTAATTTTAGGAGGGAAACATAGTTCAAACACCCGTGGACTCTATTTGGTGGCTAAAGACCAGGCTCCCCACACCATATGGATTGAAGATTCCAATGAAGCACAAAAATCATGGTTTCATCCTGATCAGACAATTTTAATTGTCAGCGGGGCATCAACTCCTGACCGCGAAGTGAAAGAATTAGTGGAAAAACTTCAATAAGGAAAATGTTTATGAATAAAGAAGTGCCATTAGTGGTTATTGTGGGCAAAACTAACGTGGGCAAATCAACCCTATTCAATCGTCTCTCCGGTCAAAGGATTACTATTGTTGATTCAACTCCCGGAGTCACTAGGGATATCATCGAGAATAGAGTTGGAATCGATGGGATTCAGATCCGATTAGTTGATACCGCCGGTATAAAATTATCAACTTCTCCTGATGACCCCTTACAAAATGAAGCCGAAAAAAGAGTGTGGGAGGTCATTGATAAAGCTGATTGTATTTTATTAGTTCTTGATGGACAGGAAGAAATGACCAGTGTCGACCATGAATTAATAAGCCGTTTACGCCGGGTGAATGATACCATTATTCCGGTGGTTAATAAAAGGGAAGGAATGACTCATTTAAGTTTACTTTCAGATTTTTATTCTTTGGGGTTTGAAGATGTCATACAGATATCGGCAGTTCATGGTGATGGGATTCCTCAACTGAAAACTACCCTCTTAACTCACTTGAAAAGTGATACCCAGCCAGAAGATACTCAAGTTATTGAACATCACGATTTTCGTATTGCTATAGTAGGAAAACCAAATGTTGGGAAGTCAACCTTGTTTAATATGTTGTTGGGAAGTGACCGTTCTTTAGTGAGTAC
>JAGPGC010000128.1 GCA_018056205.1 Candidatus Atribacteria bacterium
GGATCTCCTTCTGGGCTTTCACCCTCATCCTCACCTTCTCCCATCCAGGGAGAAGGAACTATTTCATTCTTTTATTTATTTTTTTCCCTCGCCCCTTGGTGGGAGAGGGTCAGGGTGAGGGGGATACTTATTTTCATTGTCATGTGGTGCGGCTAAAAACGGCATGAGGGTCTATCCCTCTTAAATTTATTTTACATAACAGTTAAGTCTAGGTACAATAATAATAATTAAAAAAATATAAGATGGTGATCGAGATGAAAGCATCCCAGTATTCGATTACTTTCAACAATCAAAACCAACTAAAAATTACCCCAGGTATGACTATTCTCGAAATCGCCCGTAAATTTTTTCCCGATTCATACCAGTCTTTCATGGCCGCTCGTTTGAATGGAGAAATCGTCGATCTCAACACCAAAGTTGATAAAGCAAGCGATATAAGTTTCTTGGATTTTTCTCAACCTGAGGGACATCGTACCTATCTCCGTAGTTTGCTCTTTATACTCAGCTATAGCATAAACATTCTTTACCCCGAAGCTCATCTGCACGTGCTTCACTCCATGAGCGATGGATTGTTTTGTGAAATATCCGACATTGGAAGCCTAACCACTAAACATTTAGACGTAATTAATCAAAAAATGCATGAAATAACTAAATCCAATCTTTCCTTTGAAAAAGAAATCGTCAATTGGGAAAAAGCCATTAATATCTTCAATCAACAAAATCGAAATGAACTCATCCGACTTTTTCGCTATTGGCGTATATCAGCCATCACCCTTTACCGATTGAACAAATATTATGATTACTTTTATGGTCCTCTATGTCCATCCACCAGCTATGTTAAAAATTTCGGTTTTGTATTGGTTCCCCCCGGTTTCTTCCTTCAATACCCCTCATCCAGCCAACCGGATCGTCTCCCCACTTATGTCTTCCGTCCTAAGCTATTTATAACTTTTCAAGAAGCTGCCCAGTGGGCTAAAATCATGGAGATTAAAAATGTTGGGGAGCTCAACGAAGCTATCGTCCATGGACAAGGTCGAGAAATCATCTCCATGACCGAAGCCCTCCATGAGAAAAAAATTGCTCAGATTGCTGATCTCATTACTCAAAAACGAGGGAGTTTAAAAATCATCTTCATCGCAGGTCCCTCCTCTTCAGGAAAAACTACCTTTGCCCGTCGGCTTTATATCCAATTAAGAGTAAACGGTTGGAAACCAAAATCCATTTCGCTTGATGATTATTTTATTTCCAGAAAAGATATTAAAACCTGGGATGAACAATATTACGAGAGACCGGAAGCTCTCGACTTAGAGCTTTTCGAACATCAGATTGAAGCACTCATTAATGGGGAAGAAGTAGAAATTCCACGTTATAACTTCATTACCGGTTTACGGGAACCAGAGGGCACCAAAACGCGGTTAGATCGTGATGGAATTATTATCATCGAAGGGTTACATGCTCTAAATCCACTATTTAGCAAGAATATCCCTGAAAATTTTATATATAAGATTTATGTAAGCGCAATTACTCAACTCAATATCGACAATCATAACCGGATGTCAACAACTGATTGCCGGCTTATTCGCCGCCTGGTCAGGGACAGTCAATTCCGGGGGAGTACTACTGAAGAAGTCTTTAAAACCTGGGTTCATGTTCACGATGGAGAAGAAAAATATATATTCCCCTACCAAGAAGATGCCGATATTTTTTTCAATTCTTCCCTAATTTACGAATTAAGTATTCTCCGACAATTTGCTGAACCCCTTCTCCGAGCAATTACCCCTGAAAATGAAACTTATTTAGAAGCTAATCGCCTTTATGCTTTCTTGAGCCATTTCATCCCACTTCAATCCTCATTTGTCCCCTCCAATTCAATTTTAAGAGAATTTATCGGCACCTAAAAGCAGTGATAACTTATTAATCACCATTCATCATTCTTCACTGATCACTGCCTATCTTTCTTTCGGCTTCCTCGATTAAAAGCAGAGCTGATTGAAGTAAATGATCACTATCGGTTCCGGTAAAAATTTTCTTTTTTTGAAGTGATTCGATTTTAGAATTGATTGCCTGTAGCACTGTGCTTTCAACTGCAGGAGGAGCTGCAGAAATACAAATTTTTTGCTCTTTTTTAACCAATTCAATAGTGTCACCCAGTTGTGGAACAATCACCGCTCTCCCACGTTTCTTAAGAATTCGGGCAAAAGTTTCAGCGATCTCTTCTTCACCGTGAGTAATGATAAAGGTTGGTTTTGATTTAAAATAATCTGACCATTTTAACAAATCCTCCTGGTCAGCATGGGCTGAAAATCCGTTTATGGTGTTTATCTTAGCTTTTACCTCAATTTCCTCTCCGAATAGCTTTACCTTTTTTGCTCCATCGACCAATAACCGTCCTAAAGTACCTCGTGCTTGATAACCAACAAAAATTAAATCAGTATTAGGTTTCCACAAACTGTGTTTTAGGTGATGGATAATTCTCCCCCCGGTACACATTCCACTACCAGCTATCACGATTGCTTTATCAATCGCATTAATTGCTCGAGATTCATCCGGAGAGGTGACATAACTCATCCCAGGAAGAGTAAAGGGATCTTGGTCTTGAAAAATGTACTTTTGAATTTCTCCCGACATTAATCCCATGTATTTTTGATAAATTTTTGTGGCTTTGTTACCCATCGGGCTATCAAAAAAAATTGGGCAATCAAAACTAAATTTATTTTTTAAAAGAGAAAACTCATATATCAATCTCTGGGCTCGGTCAACCACAAAAGAAGGAATGAGAACTTTCCCCCCAGATTTGAGAGCTTCTCGAATTGCGTATTCAAATTCTTCCCGGGTTTCTTCCAAGGTTTTATGTAGACGATCTCCATAAGTTGATTCTAAAATTACGTAATCTGCTTCATCGATTATCGGGGGAGACCCCTCCATGACGTTATAAAAGGTACCAAGGTCTCCAGAAAAAACCAGCTTCACATCATCAAGCCAAACCTCGATGGTCGCTGCACCAATAATATGAGCAGCATTTCTAAAAACAGCTTCAACATCATCAAACGGTACAATTTCATCATAACCAACTGGTTTAAAAAGACTTAAAGCACCCCTAACATCTTCTTCGGTATATAAAGGTTCTATTGAAGGTTTACCAGCTCGTATATTTTTCCGGTTTATCCGGTTGGTTTCTTCCATCATGATCTTATACATATCCAGCCAGAGAACTTCGCATAGTTCGATGGTTGGAGCAGTAGCAAATAAATTACCTCGAAATCCTTCCTTATAAAGGAACGGAATCCGTCCCGAGTGATCAAGGTGAGCATGAGTTAATAAAACAAAATCAATGCTCCTTGGATCAAAGGGAAAAGAAGCGGCATTTCTCTCTTCACCACTCCCCTGCACCATTCCACAGTCTATTAAAAATCGCTTTTTATGTCCTTCTATTAAATAACAAGAACCGGTAACTTCCCGGGCTGCTCCAAAAAAAGTAATTTTCATTTATACCTCTCCAATCATGCTTTTAATACTTCCATCGACTTCTCAACTAGCGGTAAAACTTTTTGATGGATTGATTCATCAGTATTCTCAAGTGGTAGGTTTTCATAAAAGAACCAGTGCTCTATATGTTCATGCATTTCTCCTGGACTTACCATTTCCAAAGGACTAAGAGTTTCAACCTCGCACATATCCTGGTTGGTATAAAGTTCGGTTGAAGAACCAAAATCAGGGTATAAAGCCCCATCTTGATAGCTACTCACTTTTATAAATAAAAACCCGTTAACACCATATGCCACCCACCCTTTCTTATTTCCAAATCCAGCTTTGGTGGGTTCTTTAATATCCGTTCTTTGCTGAAGAGTTACGTAGCGCTGTCCCCATCGCCAACGAGGATCACTCATATTAGTATATCCCCACAAGGCTATTGGTCGGATTGGAGTTAATAAATCAGTTTGTGGAACAAATTGTTCTTGAGGTACAATAGCTAT
>JAGPGC010000129.1 GCA_018056205.1 Candidatus Atribacteria bacterium
CATTAACCGTTCCTATTATTACCACCCAACAGATTCTGTCAAGAGATGCCATACCCAGAGCTAACCTTGAAGAAATAAAACTTCTTGATCAAAACATAACGGTGAAGGGAGAAAATTAATTTGAAGAAGTATGACAGTAAAGATATTCGCAATGTTGGGTTATTTTCACATGCCGGGGCAGGAAAAACAACTCTTGCCGAAGCTTTACTTTATCAGTCGGGACTCATTTCCCGGAAGGGGAAAGTCGAAGAAGGAAACACTATCTCCGATTGGGAACCAGAAGAAATAAAAAGAGGAATATCTATTGACCTTTCCGTACTCCCTTTCGAATGGTTGGGAAAAAAAATCAATTTGATCGATACACCTGGATATGCCGATTTCGTTGGCAATATTTTAGGAGCCCTTCGCGCAGTGGATAGTGGAATAATTCCAGTTTGTGGGGTCTCGGGGGTTGAAGTTGGTGTAGAACGGAGTTGGACTTACTTAGAACAAAATCAATTACCGGTTTTTCTTTTTATTAATAAAATGGACCGAGAGGGTTCTAATTTCGATAAAGTCTTACAGGAAATTCAAAACGAACTTTCTCCCAAGGCGACACCTCTTTATATCCCCATCGGTAAAGAAAACAATTTTCAAGGCGTGGTCGATGTTTTGGCAATGAAAGCCTACTATTTCCAGCCTGATGGCAAATCATTTAAGGAAGATATGATACCCGCTAATCTTCAAAGTCAAGCCCAAGAAATTCATGATTTTTTAGTCGAAAACATTGCCGAAACCAATGATGAGCTATTAAATATGTATTTAGAGGGACAAACCATCGATCTCGATCTTCTCAAAGAAACCCTTCGCCAGGCAATCCTTCAACGGAAGCTGTTTCCAGTGTTATGTGGATCGGGTTTGACCGATAGGGGAGTGTCTCTTCTTGGAGATGCACTATCTCTATATGCACCATCACCTCTCGATCGTCCTCCTATCCGAGGAATCAATCCGAAAACCAAAGAAGAAGTCGAGAGAAAATGCGACGAAAACGAACCTTTTTCAGCTTATGTTTTTAAAATTATCAGTGATCCTTATGTAGGAAAATTAGCTTTAATAAGAGTTTTTTCTGGAAAATTAACCTCCGATTCTCGTTTGTTCAATTCCTCTCGCGATACCGAAGAAAAAGTAGGGCAATTACTAATGCTTAGGGGTAAAAATCAGGAATCAGTGACCGAAATTGGCCCGGGAGATATGGGTGCTATTGCTAAAATTAACGAAATCTATCTGGGCGATACCCTTTCAGACAAGGAGAAACCAATAGTTTTTGATCATTTACAATATCCCGAAGCTAATTACTTATCGAGCATTAAACCTTTAGGTCGTGGCGATGAGGATAAGATCAGTTTAGGAATTAATCGAATGTTAGAAGAAGACCCGACCATTAAGGAAGTCCGTGATCCAGATACCAAGGAAGATATTCTCTACGGTTACGGAGATATACATCTTGATGTTTTAATTGAAAAAATGAAAAGAAAATTTGGAGTGGAAGTCGGTTTAGCTATTCCCAAGGTTCCTTATAAAGAAACCATAAAGGGAACAACCAAGGTGGAAGGGAAATATAAACGGCAATCAGGTGGAAGAGGACAGTATGGTCATTGTTGGCTCGAACTCGAACCGCTTCCCCGAGGACAGGGTTTTGAATTTGTTGATAAAATTGTTGGTGGAGCCATTCCCCGTAACTACATCCCTTCAGTTGAAAAGGGCGTTCAAGAAGCCATGCAAGAAGGAGTCCTGGCTGGTTATCCAATTATTGATATTCGAGTCACGGTTTTCGATGGATCTTTCCATCCAGTCGACTCTTCGGATATGGCTTTTAAAATCGCTGGCTCAATGGCTTTGAAAAAGGGATGCTTAGAATGTAATCCAGTATTACTCGAGCCAATTATGAACCTTGAAATTACTGTTCCAGAAGAATACATGGGAGATGTTATCGGCGATATTAATAGCCGGAGGGGAAAAATCTTAGGGATGGAACCGCTGGATGGCTACCAAGTGATTCGGGCTAATGTTCCATTAGTAGAAATTTTCCGTTATTCGGTGGATCTTCGTTCCATTACTCAGGGGAGAGGATCTTATAAAATGACCTTTTCTAATTATGAAGAAGTCCCAGCTCAAATTGCTGAAGGAATCATCCAAAAAGCTAAAAAAGAAAAAGAAGAAGCTCAATGAACCCAAAGGTATATATCGGGATCGACCTGATTAATCTAAAAAAAGTAAAAAAGACTCTAAATCGATGCGGAGAAAGGTTTGTAAGCCGAATTGCCTCTCCGACTGAGCTTGAATATTATCAAGGGAGGAGCGAGCGACGTTTTATTGAAGGAGTCGCTTCGCTCTTCGCCATAAAAGAAGCAGTTAAAAAAATCTTTCTTCAAATTGATGTAAATCCTAGTTGGAAACATATTCAGGTTTATCATCACCCCTCGGGAAAGCCTTGGGTTACATTTTCCCAAGAACCATTGCAACAAAAATTTGAAACCATTTCTCTTTCTCTTTCCCACACACCTGAGATGGTGGTAGCAGTCGCGGTAGGAGTGGAAAAGTTTTCAAAAAAACCGAGTGTTTAAAACAATGAAACTTATTACTTCGGAATCCATGCAAAAATTAGAAAAAAGGTTAGTTGAATCCTATCGGATTCCAACTCAATTACTCATGGAAAATGCCGGGAGAAACATCGTTGAATGGATTGTAGGTATTAGTGCGGAAAAATCTTGGAACCAGGTTGCAGTGGTATGCGGTCCGGGTAATAATGGAGGAGATGGAATGGTAATTGCTCGCCATCTCAACCTTCGATATCCATCACTACCCATCACCATTTTTTTATTAGGAAATCCAGAAAAGTTAAAAAATGATACTGCATTAAACTATGAAATATGTCGGCGAATTGGTATCTCTATCCAGCAGGTATTCCCAGGAAACCCACCCCATTTTGACCCAGGAACCTTAATAATCGACTCTATATTTGGTACTGGATTATCAAAAAATGTTGAAGGTGTTTTCCGAGAAGTTATCGATGCCATAAATGAAGCAAAAGAATCCCTGATAGTAGCTGTTGATGTTCCTTCAGGTATTGATGCCACTTGGGGAAAAATCATGGGAACCGCAGTCAAAGCTCATCATACAATTACTTTAGGAATAATGAAGAGAGGTCTAGTGGTAGCTCCGGCTCGGGAATACTGCGGAAAAATACATTTAGTTGATATCGGCATCCCCTCTGATCGTGAAAAAGAGAGTATTCCCCAGGAAGGTTTGCTTATCACTCCCGAATTTATTCGTCCTTTTTTACCCGAAAAACCTTTTCTCTGTAACAAAATAAACGCCGGAGTAGTCATGGTTGTTGCCGGTAGTCCGGCTATGACTGGAGCCGGTCTTCTCACCTGTCAAGCAGCTTATCGAAGTGGAGCAGGAATGGTTATTTGGGCAACCAGCCCTCAATTAGCACCGTTAGTAAAAACCTCAATTCCTGAAGTGGTCAGTACGGTACTCTCATCAAATGGAAAAAATACCCAATGGAAATATTTACCCCATCACGCTGAGGAAATAAATAAAGCCATTATTCAGCGAAAATGCCGTTCTCTCGCCATTGGCCCCGGATTGGGTTCATCTCCAGCCACCAGATATTTTATTGAAAGAATCATTGAAAAATCACCGGTCAGGGGGGTAATCGACGCTGATGCCTTAAATGCTATTGCAACCCACCGGGAGTTTTGGAAAAATCGATTACCAGGTTGGATTCTCACTCCTCATGAGGGTGAAATGGGACGGCTTCTTCAATGTTCAGCTTCTTCAATCGCTGAAAATAGAATCGCTGCAAGCTGTGCTCTGTCTCAATATTTTGGTTGCACTACTGTTTTGAAAGGACCAGGAACT
>JAGPGC010000130.1 GCA_018056205.1 Candidatus Atribacteria bacterium
CTTTTTAATGAAAAACTGTTACTTAGAAAATGAAATAGTAGATAAGAGGAAAAATGGAGAAAATTACTTTACCCAAAGGAACAAAAGATATTGGAGATCCAGAAATATATATTTGGTATCATGTTGAAAATATTGTGAGACAAATAGCAGCTAGTTATCAATATACCGAAATTAGAACCCCCCTTTTTGAGCATACCGAGCTTTTTGCTCGAAGTGTGGGAGAGGAAACTGATATTGTTCAGAAAGAAATGTACACATTTGTTGACAAGGGAGGTCGCAGCATTACTCTTCGACCGGAAGGAACGGCACCGGTTATGCGATCCTACCTCGAACAGAACTTACATATTAACAACCCTCGGATGAAATACTTTTATATGGGGCCCATGTTTCGTTATGAACGGCCGCAAGCTGGTCGAATGAGACAGTTCCACCAATTTGGTTTTGAGGCCATAGGATTTCAAAGTCCGGCGTCCGATGCCGAGGTCATTCTTTTGGCCGATCGCATTTACCAAAAAATTGGATTAAAAAATGTACAATTAGAAGTGAACAGTTTAGGATGTAAGAAATGTAAACCGCCATATCTTGAAGCCTTAAAAAATTTTTTACACTCAGCAGCAACCCAATTCTGCAAGAATTGTTCCAATCGTCTGGAAACCAATCCTCTCCGAGTACTCGATTGTAAAAATGAATCCTGTCAGGAAATACTTCATAGTGAGGGTTTCCCGATTATCCAAAATTTTCTCTGTGAGGAATGTATCACTCATCAGAATCATTTAATTCAAATTCTTGAGGCAGTAAATATCCATCCGGTAATCAATCCCTATTTAGTAAGAGGTCTAGATTATTATATAAAAACGACTTTTGAAATGAAGACTGAGGAGTTGGGAGCTCAAAACGCTATCGGAGGGGGTGGGCGATACGATAACTTATCCGACACCTTGGGAGTAAAAGGTATTCCCGGAGTTGGTTTTGCTGCCGGAATGGAACGAATCATTCTTCTTTTGCAAAAGCAGGTCGAATCCAATACTTTTTATCAAAAACCCTTTACCTATCTTTCTCCACTTGATCTACCAGGAGAAGAGACTTTACTCCAGCTAACAATAATTCTTGATGAAAAATCAATTCCATTTTATATGGATTTTTCTGACAAATCACTTAAATATCATTTTAAGAATGCTCAACGAATGGAGGCTAAATTTATTGTCATTGCTGGCGAAAATGAATATCGAAGTAGGACTTATACTTTAAAAAGTTTGCAATCTGGGGAACAAAAGGTTGTTTCTCAAGAGACTCTAATTGGTGATTTGCTGGAGGCCTATCAAAATGTTAAGAACGCATAATTGTGGAATGTTACGTAAAGAAGATATTGGGAAAGAAGTTCTTTTAGCTGGATGGGTAAATCGCCGTCGGGATCATGGAGGGGTAATTTTTATTGATCTCCGTGACCGATGGGGTTTAACTCAACTGGTTATTGATTCAAACCAGCAAGAAATTTACCAGTGTGCTAATTCAGTAAAAAGTGAGTTTGTTCTTCAGGTAAAAGGAATTGTTCGTGCCCGACCCCAAGGTCTGGAAAACCTGAAGATTCCCACTGGAGAAATTGAGGTAGCCATTTCAGAAATAACAATATTAGCTGAGTCGAAAGCACTTCCCTTTGAAATTGAAGAAAAGAATGAAACTGATGAAAGTTTAAGGCTTCGTTATCGTTACTTAGATCTTCGTCGGACCAGAATGCAAAAAAATATAATACTTCGTCACCAGATCTGTCAATCAGTTCGTCGCTATCTTTCTGACCAACAGTTTATAGAAATTGAAACCCCCTTTTTAACTAAGAGTACTCCCGAAGGAGCCAGAGATTTTTTGGTACCCAGCCGTTTGAATGAAGGAAATTTTTATGCACTCCCGCAATCACCACAACTTTTTAAACAAATTTTGATGATAGCCGGTTATGACCGCTATTTTCAAATTGTTAAGTGCTTCCGCGATGAGGACCTTCGCGCTGACCGACAGCCAGAATTTTCTCAAGTTGATATTGAAATGTCATTTGTAGAGCGTGAAGATATTTTTAAATTAATAGAAACTATGATGAAACATTTATTTCATGAAGTACTAGGAATGAATCTGGAAACCCCCTTTCCTCGAATGAGTTATGATGAGGCAATTAATCAATATGGATCTGATAAACCAGACTTGAGAATTCCCGGTATCATCGATGACCTATCACAATTGTTTGAAGATAAAATTGAGGTAGGTTCAAAGACCGATTCATGGAAAGGATTGTTGGTTCGGGAATGGAAAAGTTTTTCTCGAAAAAAAGCCGATCTTTTTTCCCAGATGGCTAAAAATGCTCAAGTGTCTCTCTCCTATGTAAGATTTTCCCAATCAGAAGTAACCTCTCCTTTAAAAAATAAAATTTCAGAAACAATTTGGAATAATCTCCTTGAAAAGTATCCCTTCCAAGATGATTCAATTTTATTGATTTCCTGGGGAGACCCTCAAAAGGTTCTTCCTTTTTTGGGCAACCTACGGATAAATATTGGCGAAGAGCTCAACCTTATTGAAAATCAATTTCGGTTTTGTTGGATTTTTGACTTTCCCCTGTTGGAATGGAATAATGAAGAAAATCGTTGGGATTCTATGCACCATCCCTTTACGGCACCTCGTTTAGACCAAATGGATCAATTAGATCTTGATCCCAGTAAAGTTAAAGCGCAAGCTTACGATATTGTTCTTAACGGTTTTGAAATTGGTGGAGGAAGCATAAGAATTCACCGCTCCGATTTGCAAGAGAAAATCTTCCATTTGCTTCGTTTAAGTAAAGAAGAGATTCAGCAAAAGTTTGGGTTTTTTATCGATGCTCTCCAGTATGGTTGTCCTCCTCATGGAGGTATAGCCTTAGGATTAGATCGGATAGTGATGCTTATGAGTGGAGAAAGTTCAATTCGTGAAACCATGGCTTTTCCAAAAACCCAAAAAGGGACCTGTCTTATGTCAGGTGCACCATCGCCCGTTTCCGATGACCAGCTTATGATTTTAGGAATACAATTAAGAGAAAAGAAGTAAGTTTCGATAGTCCAATGATGGTTATTGATAATTTATTCAATTTGAAATGATATAGAGGTTATGTTATTATTTTATCAAAAGGTAATTTGGGTTTGTAGCCCTGCTATGCCGGTGATGCCATAGGTGGCTTTGACCCAACATCCTTACCTGGGAGTCATAATCTTCTAGTAAACTGTGGTTTGCTAGAGAAGGCACCCACTTTTTTTGAGGGCAAGGATCAAAGCAGATGGCACACCACAATGTGGGGCTATAATTCGTGATAGAAGGAAACCCGGAGGAAGGAGTGCTTCACTGTGGAAGAAAATAAAAACCTTGAGATGCTTCACGAGGATATCGAGAATATACGTCCGATCAGACCCGGTGAGCTGATTAAAGGAAAAGTTATTAAAAAGGGAGAAGAAGGTTATTTTGTTAATATTAATTATAAAGCCGAAGGAATTCTACCCTTTAAGGAAAAGCTTACTGAGGGAGAAGAGGAAATTCTCAACGAAACTCAGGAAGGAGAAGAAATCTGGGTAGTCGTTAACCGGTTCGATGATCAGGGGTATGTCTGGTTATCTCGTGAAAAAGCCCGATATCGTGGGGCATGGATTGACATTGAAGAAAGCAAAAATAGCGGGAAACCCCTTATGGCTAAAGTAGTAAAAAAGGTAAAAGGGGGATTAACCGTTGATATCGGTGTGAATGCCTTCCTTCCTGCTTCATGTGTTGATAAAGTTCCCCAGGATTTAGATGAATAGATTCATAAAACCTTACCAGTGAAAGTGATTGAAGCGGATCGAAAAACCAGGAATG
>JAGPGC010000131.1 GCA_018056205.1 Candidatus Atribacteria bacterium
TGGCAAGACATGACAGCTCTTATGGTAGCAGCTGATACCGGTGATGAGGATTTAGTTTCCTATTTGCTTGAGCACGGAGCTAAATCATACATTAATGATGTAGAGTCAGAATATGGTTTTTCACCTCTCATCTGGGCAGCTAAAAATAATGAGAACCATGGTGCTGAAATTATTCAGACTTTAATTAATCAGGGTGCCGATGTTCGGTTAAAAGATAAAAATGGTTTCACAGCATTATTTTGGGCAGCAATGATGAACAGCAATGAAAGTGTAATTCATAGCTTGATTCAAAATGGAGCTGATATTAATCAAATTGGACCAAAGAATGTGACGCCCTTGATGGGGGCAATAAGTATGAATTCCAATATAAATATTACTAAATTATTACTCGATTCGGGGGCCGATGTCTCCGTCATCAGCGAGGAGGGGAAAAGGGCAATTGATTATGCCCTGGAGTTAGAACGATTTAAAGGAACTGCGGTATTACGACAATTGGCTGAAATGAGTGGAGTAGAGAGTGCACAGCCAATGGTTTCTCCCGATATAGAAACTGCACCTTCACCTAACGTTGAAATAACTACCACTCCATTGCCTACAGGAATAATAACGCTGGAGATCACCCCTACTCCTGATCCAACCCATGCTCTTCCTTCTATGGTTTATACCGATCCATCAGGAAAATTCACCCTTAATTTCCCAACTGGGTTTGTTTTTTCAACTTATGTGGCAGATAGGGGTATGATTGGTGCAAACTACCGCACCCCCAATGAACAAGCCTATTTAGAAGTACGTAGTTTCCCATCTTCCCAAGACTTGCAGTTTTACCTCTCTCAGCATATAGCAGAAATGGTTTTACGGGGAGAAAGTTCGATTACCTCTAACGGTAAAACTGGAAATATCAGAATTTATTCGAGAAAAACTGAACAGGATGAGCTCCTCACCATTGTTACAACCTATCAGGGAATTGATATTGCATTAGTGGTTATTGATCTTCCAATTGCAGCTTATCAACCTTCCAGCCCCTGGTTATTAGAGCTTTTTAAAGGAATCAATTGGGAAGGGAAAACACCAATAATTGATGGTTCTTATTCTGATCCGGATCAAAAATTTTCTTTCAAGCTTCCTGATGGAGTTCATTTTCTCTATGCTTTTAAAGAAGATTTTTACTTCAACCAACCTTATCGGCTCCTTCCTGAAGCCAATGGAATGGTAGGCAGTACACCCGATGGTGGTCAGGTTTTAATTGCTAATTTTTCTACTCCTGAAAAATACCAAGACTATCTCAAAGAATATGATCAGCGGATTGAGACGGGGGAATACCAAGCTCACGGAACCAGTCAATTGGATGTTCAGGGGAATCCGGTAAAGCTCACCCTTTATTCGTATTTGGCTCAGAATCAAAAACGTGCCGAGCTTTTGGCGGTTTATGAAGGTACCTTAGTAGTGATATCGGTATGGTTGCCTGCTGACAATTATCAATCTGCTCAAACTTGGCTTTTATCTCTCTTTAAAAATTTAACCTGGAGAAAAGAAGAGACTTTGCCTTCATTTTCTCCAATAGCTCAACCAACACCTACGCCTCAAATTACGTCAACTCCGCAACCAACTGAATTGTTACAACCCACTGCTTCTACCCAAATTAGCTCGGATAACCTTTCTATTGAAGCTGCGGTTCATATTGAAAAAGGTGACTTCCAAAAAGCTATTGCTCTTTTAAAGCAGTCAATTGCTCTTCAACCGGATTTTGGTTTTGCCTATGGTCAACTGGCGTATTGTTATGTTCAGTTAAAGCTTTATCAAGAAGCGGTCGATGAATTATCCGATAAGCTCCTTCCTAAAAAAGAATATTCGACGGCCTATAATCTTGTGGGCTTTGCATACGAAAACCTCGCTCGTTTGGATGAAGCGCTGGTTGCTTACCAAAAAGCTGTTGAATTAGATCCAAATTATGTTGATGCCTATAGCAACATGGGGTTTGTATACTTTGACCAGGAACAATACCAAAAAGCTGTGGATGCCTTTAAAAAAGCTGCTGAATTAAAACCCGGTGACCCGGTTATATTCAATAACCTTGGTTTTTCCTATGAAAAACTGGGTCAATATGATGAAGCAATGCAAGCTTATCAGGAAGCCGTCCGCGTCAAGCCAGATTACATCAAAGCTCATGCCAACATTGGATATCTATACTTTGACCAGGAACAATACCAAAAAGCTGTGGATGCCTTTAAAAAATCCCTTGAATTAGAACCTAGCGACCCAGCTATTCTCAATACCCTGGGTTTATCCTATGAAAATCTAAAACAATATGATAACGCTATTCATGCTTATCAGGAAGCCGTCCGCATCAAGCCAGATTACGTGAATGCTTACAATAATCTTGGAAATCTTTTTTTTGATCTGGGTCAATTTCAAAATGCTCTTGATAACTATAAAAAGTCTCTAATTTTAGACTCAACCAATCCTTACAATTATTATAATCTCGGTCTCTGTTATGAAAATCTAAAGCAATTTGATGATGCTATTTTAGCTTATCAGAAAGCCATATCTATTAAGCCCGATTATGTGAACGCCTATACTAATCTCGGAGTTCTTTATTATAACCAGGATCAATCCGAAAAGGCTATAGAAGTGTATAAAAAATCTCTGGAATTAAAACCTGATAATCCCAATACCCATTATAATCTTGGTCTTGCCTACGAAGATCTTGAACAATATGAAAACGCAATACAAGCATTTCAAGAATCCAACCGTATTAAGCCTGACTATGATGTTTACAATAGCCTTGGTCGTATCTACAATTCAATAGAAAAATACCAGGAAGCTCTTGAATCGCTTCAGAAATCAATAGAGCTCAATCCTGAAAATCATTATGCCTATTATAATCTTGGCCTTGCCTATGAAGGCCTTGAACAGTATGAAAACGCAATTAAAGCTTATCAAGAAGCCATTCACATCAAACCCGATTATATCTATGCCTATAATGACCTTGGTTATGTTTATTATTACCTTGATCGAAACCAGGAAGCGGTGGACACTCTCAAAAAAGCTATAGAACTGAATCCTGAAAGAGCTGTTTCCTATTATTATTTAGGTCTAACCTATCTTCAGATGGATGATAAATCTTCAGCCTTAGAACAATATGAAATTTTGAAAAATCTTGATCAATCATTAGCTGAAAAGCTACTTAATAAGATTAATCAATAAATTCCTATTCAGACAATAGGAGGGGAGATTTAAATGAAAGCTAATGTTTTTTTCTTTTCATTCTTTGCTTATTTTTAATTGGGAACCCGTGGCTTGTTGCTTTTTCTGCAGCAGAAAATACCATTCAATTTTCCGTCGCTAGATATACCAAGCCCAAGATCGACTCCTATTTTGTCTTTTCAAAACCAAACGCCCCAACCCACCATTACCGGTATTTTTCCGACTATGTCTCCTCCAATACCGATCCAAACTGGGCCTCTTATTCCCACACCTCAGGTGGTGCAAACCCCTCAACCAGTTGAAATAAAACCGCAAATCGCCTGGGGCAAATTTAATGCTTATAAAGAATTTGGAACCGGTGATAAGCTGCTTTTGGGGTTAGATGTTGATTATCCATTGAATTGGAAAGCTCAAGCTGATGTGTATAACCGGATCATTACCTTCAATGAAGATCCATCTGGTTTAGTTTCTTTTCTGGTTTTACCCGCCTGGCAGGGGAGCTGGATGGATATGATTTTTTTAATTATATCTCTCAAGGACTTTATCAGAAGTTTACCAATCTTTCCTTATTGAACCAAGAATCAGGGTCGGTTCCCAGTCAATCCATTGGAGTCTATCCAACCTTTTATAAAGCTGATTGACAAG
>JAGPGC010000132.1 GCA_018056205.1 Candidatus Atribacteria bacterium
GGGGTGCTCACGATGTCTTGACTAGGGCGGGGTATGATATGATTCTCACCGTTCCAGAAAATGATGACCGGTTTTTATCTGATGTTGTCCGTTTGACCAGGACGGGAAACGTCGACGGAATTATACTCTACGGGATGGCCAAGGCCGCAGCAATTGTTCGAGAACTTTCCAGGAAAGGTTACCGTTTTGTTTCCTTAGGATACAGTTATCCTCATCAAACCCACAATTATGTGGAAATCGACGCTGAAGCGGCTGGATATCTGGCCACTCGCTATCTTCTCTCTCAAGGACGCCTCACTATTGGACTCACCCGCGAGCCAGAAAATTTTTTGTTCCGTAACAAAGTGAGTTTAGTAGTTGGTTATCGGCGTGCTTTAGAGGAAGAAGGTCTTTCTTTCCGGCATGATTTAATCTGCCGAACCGATTTCACCGTAGAAGGAGGATACCGTGCAACGCTTGAGCTTTTGGAACAAGAAAAGAAAATTAATGCATTGGTATGTTGCAGTGATCCGACAGCTTTAGGAGCGCTAAGAGCTTTGAGAGAAAAAGGGATTTGTCCCCAAAAAGATATATTATTGTTGACCGGAGATCGATTACCTCTGGTCCAGGCTATTGAACCATGGATGGGTGGCATTCATAATCCATTATACGAGCAAGGACGGTTAGCTGCGGAGATGATCATTCGGATTGTGCAGGAAGGTAAGGATCTACTGGGGATAGTGCTCCGGCCAGATCTGGTGATCACCTGAAAAAAAGAAGTATTGGGAGGGTAAAATGTTTTTAGGAAAAAGGATAAGGCCGTTTACACCATATTTCCTCATTTTACCTGCTGTGGTGGCTATGTTATTTGTCCACTTTTTTCCTATTATCTGGGGTGTAATGATTAGTTTTCGTGACCTCGACATTTTTTCTATATCAGATTGGACTAAAGCACCCTTTGTAGGTTTAGATAATTTCCGTTGGGCTTTTAATTTAAAATTACCGGAGGGGCAAAATTTTTTACGTGCTCTTTATAATATTGTTTTATACGGAGCAATAACCATTAGCTTAGGGTATATCATTGCTCTGGCGGTTGCAGTTCTGCTCAACCAGAAATTCTTCGGCCGGACTATTGTGAGAGGTCTGGTTCTACTTCCCTATATCATGCCCGACTCAGTTGCCTATAGTGTTTGGAGGTTTATTTTCCAGAGCCGGATAGGTATTGTCAATCAATACCTCATTTCACTTGGTTTTTTAGAAGAACCGGTGGTATGGCTGGTGGGTCCGCGGGCAATGACTGCTGTAATTATAGCAAGTATCTGGAAGGGGTGGCCATTAGGGTGTTTATTACTTTTGGCGGCATTACAGAATGTCCCACGTGAAATTAAAGATGCTTCTCTTTCTGACGGGGCAACACCTTGGCAGGCTTTTAAGTATGTGACTTTTCCCTATCTGAAGCCGGTCAGTAAAATATATATTCTTCTCAGCATAATATGGAACTTCCATGCTTTCAATCAATTTAAAGCCATGCTGGGATCTAGCCCAGGATATTTTGCCGAAGTACCCTCTACTCTTATTTTACGTGAAGCTTTCCAAAATTTTCATTTTGGTTTAGGGGCAGCTATGTCAATGGGACTGGTTATTTTGGCGGTATTTATTGCTCTCGGTTATAGTTTCCTCTTTCAACCCGGGAAGACTATTGAGGAGTAAAATAAAATGAGTCCTGGAAAAAAAGTATTCAAGATGATTGGAATTTACGCTGGCGCAATAATCGTGGTAGCGGTTGTCCTTTTCCCTTATTTGTGGATGGTTTCAGGGTCATTCAAGAGTACTCTGGAAATCCAATCGGCTGATTTTCGTGATCCAGATCTGGCTCCTCGCTGGATTCCTCGTAATTTTACCTTGGAAAATTATATCCGCATTAATCAAACGGTTAGGATGCTCGACTATTTTAAAAACAGCATGATCATCAGTGGGGGTACTATGGTAGCTTCCATTCTCTTGAGCCTTTTTGCTGCCTACAGTCTTTCTCGATTTCGTTTCCGATTGAAAGGAATATATGTGGGATCTTTGTTAATAACTCAAATGTTTCCTGGGATTCTTTTCCTCATTCCTTATTATGTCATGTTCATCGTTTTTAATCGTTTAACCGGTATTCAACTGCGTAATTCCTATGTGGGGATGATATTCACCTATACTTCCTTTGCTTTACCTTTTAGCATTCTTATGCTGCGAAGCCTTTTAGCTGGAATACCTAAGGAACTTGATGAACAGGCTCAAATCGATGGTTGTAGTACATTGGGTATAATTTTTCGAATTATTTTACCGTTAGCTAGACCGGGGATTGCCGCTGTGGCCATCTATGGATTCATAATGGCTTGGAACGAGATGCTTTTTGCCTCGGTTCTCACTGGTACCGAAACCAAGACAGTAGCCATTGGTCTTTTAGAGTACATCACTACCCAAGAATCACGCTGGGCAGGGATGATGGCTGCTTCAGTGATAGTGACCATACCGGTTCTTATCCTTTTTACTCTTGTCCAGAAACAGATTATTGAAGGATTAGTGGGAGGAGCAACTAAAGGATAGACCCTCATGTTTTTAAAATACCGGTCACTTTATGGCTATTCCCTTTGTAAAGGAGGTGATTTTTTGGGGATAGGAAATAAATCAAATAATTTTTGGAGGTTGTATGGTTTCAATAGTGTAAAGTCAATTTTTTCTAAAAAGGAGGAAAAAAGGATGTTTAAAAATATGCTTTTGTTGACCTTAATAGTTGTATTGGGTATGACTTTGGCTGTCCAAGCTGCTGAATCTATCACCTTCTGGCTTATGCCTAATGCACCCGATGATATTCACATTCCCTGGCTGGATAAGGCTGCTGCTGAATTCAAAGAACAAACCGGTATCTCAGTAACCTATGAGATCGTGGGTTGGGGAGATGCTTGGACAAGAATAACTTCTGCCATTGCTACCGGTGAAGGGGTGGATGTGTTCCAGGTTGGAACAACCTGGAATCCTCAATTTGCCGCGACTAAAGGATTGGCTGAAATAGACATTAATGAATTTGGTGGGGCCGATGCCTTTATGAAGGCTAATTATATATCCACCACTTACCAAAACAAAACCTTTGGTGTTCCCTGGTTTGCCGAGACTCGTGCATTATTTTACAACAAGGATATGTTTCAGAAAGCCGGTGTGGAACCACCTCAGACCTACGAGGAACTTTATCAAGTTGGTGATCGCATCAATGAAGTTTTTGGGAAAGGTCGGGCTATTTCTATTGCTGGAACCAATGCTTGGGACCTTCTACATAACTGGGCAATCGTTCTTTGGGCTCACGGAGGAGTGTTGGTAGATGAGCAGACCAAGACTGCCCGTTTTAACGAAGTACCTGGTGTTGAAGCCATGAAATGGTATGTTGGTTTATTAGCAAATGGCTATGCAGATGAAGCCTGTGCCGAATATAACCAACCACAAGCTGATTCTGCTTTTATCAACGGCAATGTAGCAATGTGCTTTATGGGTCCCTGGAATATAGCCAATATTGAAATAGAAAATCCGGGACTTAATTTTGGTGTTGTAGAACCTCCTGCTGGACCAGCCGGAAGAGCTTCTTTTTCAGGTGGAAGCAATTTGGTTATACTTGAAGCCAGTCGGAATAAAGAAGCAGCCAAGAAATGGATCAAATTTCTTTTAGAAAAAGAAAAATTGGTTGATTATACTCAGAATCTTTCTCATATGTTACCAGCTCTTTTAGAAGCTTATAACGACCCATATTATGAAACCGGAGTTTGGAAAGTTTTCCAAACAACTCTATCGTATGCTAC
>JAGPGC010000008.1 GCA_018056205.1 Candidatus Atribacteria bacterium
GAGCCTGGGCTTCTCGACTACAGATGCAAAACCGTTTGATGTGTCGGACTCTCATCTCACCGTTTAAATGAATCCCTTCCTTTCGATACCTTTCCTGCTGGAGAAGTCGAGCTTGCTCGACTCTTTTCCTCACTTCTTCGGAATTTTCCTCAGTGTTATTGGAGGAAAGGTCGGAAAAATCCAATCGAGGAATTTCTACCTGGAGGTCCATCCGATCTAAAAAAGGTCCAGATAATCGGCTACGATAACGAATAATTTGAGAGGTTGAACAAGTACAAGTTTTTTTGGTATCTCCTAAGAAGCCACAAGGGCATGGGTTACAACTAGCTACCAGAGTAAATTTTGCCGGATAAGTTGTGGTCATACTGGCTCGAGAAATGGTTATTTTACCTTCCTCCAGGGGTTCTCGTAACGCTTCCAACACATTCCTTTTAAACTCAAGAACTTCATCTAAAAAGAGTACCCCATGATGGGAAAGGCTGATTTCTCCAGGACGGGGCCATTGACCTCCACCAATAAGAGCTACATCAGAAATGGTATGATGAGGAGATCGAAAAGGACGACTGATGACTAAAGGTCGATCCCCAGATATTAGACCAGCAACGCTATGAATCTTGGTCACTTCTATTGCTTCTTCCAGAGATAATAAGGGTAACAGTCCCGGTAATCTTTTGGATAGCATGGTCTTTCCCGACCCAGGTGGTCCAACAAAAAGCAGATGATGACCACCAGCCGCTGAGATCTCCAGGGCTCGCTTTCCGTGACGCTGTCCTTTGACTTCTGATAAATCCTCCTCATGATTGGTATAGAGGAATAAACTCTGAGGATCAATGGTAAGGGGAACAAGGTGGTGATTTCCGTTGAGAAAATCTACCAATTGATTAATATCTCGAAACCCATATACCTCCACTTTCCCAGCAATAGCACCTTCACGAGCATTGGCATCAGCTACAAATAAACGGTAAGTATTGGTATCTTTAGAAAGGGCATGGGCGATGGGTAGAATTCCGTGTACTGCTCGTATTTCGCCAGAAAGTGACAATTCACCAACCACAATGGTTCGGTCAGAATTGAAGTGAACCTGACTGGTAGCAGCTAATATTCCCAGCGCAATTGCCAAGTCAAAATCACTTCCGGTTTTTCGGAGTGATGCCGGTGCCAGATTGACAGTCACCCGACGGGCGGGAAAAGTAAAACCACTATTTTTTAAAGCGCTACGAACTCGTTCCCGAGCCTCCTGCACAGCTGTGTCAGGAAGGCCAACAATATTAAAGGAAGGCATTCCTGGACCAACATCAATTTCAGCTTCAACTATGGTCGCATCAATACCTATGGCAGTAGCACTTAAAATTTTTGCTAACAATCTCAATCCCCCTTTCATTGGTCTGGAGAAAACACCATTTTTATTATATTTTAAGATTATATTCAATTATAATTTTTTATCTCAAAATATTTATTATATATTTTAATAAAAATAAAGTTATGAATGAGGATGAGAGTGATGAGCAAAAAATAAAAAGAAAGGGCAGGAGGATCTATTCTATAAATACCATGATGAATAATAAATGTTGTCATCCGGAGCCCTTGCGGTTCAAAGCCGTTAGATTTTAACCTTTTCTCCCACTCTCCTGCTCACCCGCTCAACCTTTACCTCTTAGCCTACTCTGTTCCTCAGAATGACGGTTCAAGAGTTGGCTATGGCTCCTAAGTTATTAGGATTCGACCTCTCTCATTTCAAGAATTCGATCGACCCGGAAATGCCTCACTTCTTTTCTTTTATGACAATAAGCTTCCAGACCAAAAAATTTTTTACCATCGTAAACAAGTTCCCCCACGAAAAGTGGTTCGACTATCCGTTTGGTTTTCTCATCATTAGTTTTAAGGTAGACTATTTCCAATTTTCTTTTTTCTTCAATTGCTTGCTGAAGAAAATTGACTTTTTCTTCTAATGGCATCTTTTTATCAGATAACTGGTACTGATAACGAGTGAGAAATTCTGATACTTTCCAATCGGTAAAGATGTGTTTTTTCTGGATAGGTTGTTTGAGCACTATTCCTGAGAGTGAGGTACATCGACTCAGAGCCACATACACCTGTCCAGGGGAAAAAGCCCCCCGCTCAAGATCGAGAATAATCCGATCAAAAGTCTTCCCCTGACTTTTATGAATGGTAATTGCCCAGGCAAGTCGCAAGGGAAGTTGGGTAAAGGAACCCAGCGTTTGAGTTTTGATGGTAGAGTTGTTTTGGTCATACTGGTATTCGAAGATTTCCCAAGTATAAGGTTCAACTTTAACCCGATTCCCATTCGCCAATTCAACGTTCACTATGCATGGCTCATAGTCTTTGGCCACCGTACATCGAATAACTTTTCCAATACTACCATTGACCCAGCGACCATAAGGATCGTTATTTAATAGCATAACTTGAGCCCCAACCTTTAAACGAATAACTTCTTCAGTGGGAAACTCATGGGGATCAAATTTCCCATCAATAATCCCCATAATGCAATAAAGAGTGTCATCAATTTTTGCCAATTGTTCTTGATTGATTTTATTTGCCGTACTGTTTAGAGAAGTTAAAAAAACATAAAAGTCTTCGGAATTAGGTTCATAATTAGGATCATATCTGGTATTGAGAATATTTAAATGTTCTTCAGTAACTGTTCCATTCCGAATTGCATTGAGGATTTCAATGAATTTCTCATCTTTCTGTCGAAATATTTTTTCCAATTCTATTAATGTCAAAGGTAAATCACTAAAAGCCTGAGCTGAGAAAAAATATTCGGTTTTATAATGGTTCTTAAAAATTTCTCTTTCACTCTTTTTTATAACTGGAGGAAGCTGATAAAGATCGCCGATGAAGACCATTTGTTTCCCGCCAAATGGTTTCCCCACCTTTTTACAATTAAGCCTTAGAAAACGGTCTACGCAGTCTAATAGATCTGCTCTCACCATTGATATCTCATCAATGATGATGGTATCTATTTTTTGGTAAATATCGCATAAATTACTTGGGAGTTTTTCAACTTTATCCAGAGTGATATCCGGTCCAAACCTAAAAAAGGAATGAATAGTTTGTCCTTTGACATTCAAGGCAGCGACACCGGTTGGAGCTAAAACAACTACGTTTTTTGAGGTATTATTACGAAAAAATTCCAGCAAGGTCGATTTACCAGTTCCGGCTTTCCCAGTAATAAAAAGGTTAGATGAAGTATTTTCTAAAAGATTTAAAGCTTGATTAAATTCTTCAGTTATTTCAATTAATGGAAAAGGGCGGTCCCAATTATTCAGTTTAGATTGAGATATATGGGATTTCATTTTTCTTTTAATTTAAAAAAATCCTCATAATTTAGAATAATTGCTATTATTTTATAATCAAGATATCTTATTAAAGTGGAATTGGTCAAGTCTAAACCGTTTTTTCGTAAATATTTTTATTTTTTAGATCTTTTATTTTCCTATTATAATGAATAATTAATTAAAGAAATTATGCTATCATAAAAATGAATATTATCAATCTTTATAGTATTTTGTAAATACCGTGACAAGTGATAATTGAGCTATGATGATTTTAAAATTCACCCTCATCCTTACCTTCTCCCCTCAAGGGAGAATGAACACTATTATCGTTTAAAATTTCTATTTCCCGCCCACCTTAGTTCCAAAAGGGTTAGGGGCTTTATTTTATTTTCTTCTAGTACTGCTGAGCAGCAGAGATTTATTCTGGAATTTTTTGACATTAACTTACAAGACACCGGGAGGATCTAAATATGAAAATTAATCCAAATAAGATTTTTCTGTTGGTTTTAATTGGTTTACTATTTATTTTTACTGGTTGTAGCTCATCGGTCCCACCAACTGAAGAAGGAAACATCAAGTTAAAATTACAAGAATTTGTGGATTATTTAGTTAAATTAGACTATTCCAATGCTCAAGCCTGCTTAATCACCGATGGACCAACTTACTCGCA
Organism: Candidatus Atribacteria bacterium; assembly: GCA_018056205.1. Classification (GTDB taxonomy): domain Bacteria; phylum Atribacterota; class Atribacteria; order Atribacterales; family Atribacteraceae; genus Atribacter. Next base: position 3,970 of record JAGPGC010000008.1, read on the forward strand.
ACTTGATGCTCTCTACAATAAGGTGAAATTAATTATGGTGAGCGGAGGATATTCCAATTGTTTTGCCAAGGGTGAAATATACGTTAAAAGTATCATCATTTCGGGAAATGAGGCTCAAATTTCTCATCAACCAGTAAAAATCTACTTTAATTGTATTTCCACTTCGGCTCGAACCACCTTTGAGGATTTAAATATTACCGCTGCCCAAAAAATTGGAGATGAATGGTATTTGCAATAAGAATTCCAAGGTGCTATAAAATTTATCTACCTAAACTAAAGTTATTCATGAAATTTACTCATACCCTAACCTTCCCCCCAACCTTTGAATGAAGGGAATGAAGACTGAGCAGTATAGGCTAGGTGTTGGCAAAAAAGCATAAAAATAATAAGCTAAAAGCTAAGATTAGAAAGCGTCTTTAAAATATTTGATATTCGGGCGAGTACCATCCGCCCCAATAAAGGTAATAGAAACCACATCGAACCGATAATTTACATTATTGGGGTTATATCCATGATTGATAAGGTAATAAAGTGCGACTTTCCGAATTTTGTTTTGTTTGTATTTGGTAACCGATTCTTCTGGGAAGCCAGCATTTAAAACTGCTCGAGTTTTTACTTCTATAAAAACCAGAGTATTTTGGTCTCGAGCTATAATATCGATTTCTCCCAATCGGGATCGATAATTTCTTTCGATAATTTTCATCTTGCCTTGGCGAGTTATAACATGAGAAGCAATTTCTTCACCAATTTGTCCGATTCTTTTCGAGGTATTTTCCACAAAAGCTCCTTCTATGACAATTCGCTATGCCAATTTGGTTAATTTTATCCCTATGTAGTTTGGTACCATATCCCTTATTATGAATAAAACCATATTCCGGATAAAATTCTTGATATTGATTTTCCATAAGGGAATCACGAACCACCTTAGCCACAATTGAAGCAGCCGCAACTGTATAACTTTTTGATTCAGCATGGGAAGTGGCAATTGAGGGAATATCTAATCCTGGAATTTTCAGCCAATCAAAAATAACAAAATCGGGAGCACCTTTTACCGAAGCGCGTAGCAAAGCTTCACGAAAGGAATAAATGTTGGCAGCTTGCACCCCAAGGCAATCAATCATCTTTTCTCCAACAATACTTACTCCAAGGCTCAAAGCCATCTCACTGATAAGACGAAAATAATAACTTCTTCGTGAGGGACTTAAAAGTTTGGAATCAGTTATACCTAATGGGACATACCCGGGAGGAAAAATAACACAACACGAAACGAGAGGACCAGCTAATGGTCCTCTCCCAACTTCATCAACCCCACCAATATATTTAAAACCTTTTTCCCATAGTTCTTTTTCCAACATTTTTAACGCAAAACCCGAATTGACCGAGGAGGCCAATAAACTAAGAAAGCACGTCCTAAAATGTTTTTAAGCGGAACATAACCCCAAAAGCGACTATCATCACTATTACGACTATTATCTCCTAAAACAAAATAGGAATTTTCCGGTACCGCTTGTTCCCCTTTACCATAGTAACCAGTGTTAAAATAAACTCGATTAAACCGATCACCCTGAAGAGGAACTCCATTAATATAAACCAAACCGTTTTCTATTCGGATCGTTTCACCCGGGAGAGCCATTACCCTTTTAATTAGATTTTTCTTCTTATTAGATGGATAACGGAAAACAATAATATCACCATGTTGAGGTCGATAAAACCGATAATAAAATTTGGCTACTAGTACCCGATTGCCTGGTACCAAAGTTGGTGCCATTGAACTGGAAGGAATATAATATCCTTCTATAACAAAATACCGTATAATAAATGCAACCAGGAATGCCCAAACAACGGTTTCAGCTATTTCCCTCAAGACGCTTATCGAGTTCCCTTTGGCGTTTTTCCTCAATTCTTGATTCTTTAGTACTCTTTCCACGGAGATAATAAAGCTTTGCTCTCCGTACTTTTCCTCGACGTACTATTTCGATCTTTTCTATACGTGGCGAATGGATAGGAAATACTCTTTCAATACCGATACCAAAAGACATTTTCCGAACTGTCATGGTTCGACTAATTCCAGAACCTTTCAATGCGATAACCAATCCCTCAAAAACCTGAATACGTTCTTTGTCCCCTTCAACGACTTTTAAATGAACTCTTACCGTTTGCCCTGGTTCTATATCCGGAACTTCCTTAATATAGGTCGATTCAACCGAACGTAGTAATCTTGCTTTATCCATTATGGACCTCCTTATAAAAAGCCACTATTCCAACTATCGAAGTAATATAATTTTTTTCAATTGGTTTGTCGATCAATCAATATTTTTACTTAAAAATTCGAGCACTACTATAACATGCTGTTTAAAACTTGACAACAGTTACTCTTTATTGATCACTATAACCTAATAATTAAGAATACCAGTTTTTTGCTTATATTATTCTCTAAACTTTTATCCCTGGATCTGGAATTCTTATTACTCATTGGTTCAAATAATGTAACCCTTTAATTGGTAAAATTCATTTTTTAAGTAGTATTTCCATTAAATAGGCTCGCTAATTGCTGCCTTATCTGATTTATCAAGTAATTCCGGCCGAACCATACCAGTTTTTCGCCAGGCTTCCTTTCTTCTCCATTCTTCAATCAAACTATGATTTCCACTGGTTAAAACCTCGGGAACTTCAATTCCTTTAAAATTCCGAGGCCGAGTATACTGAGGCGGTCCTAAAATTGAATCATAAAATGAATCAAAATGAATCGACTCTTCATCACCAAGAACGCCTGGAACTAATCGAGTTATTGCCTCAGCAATGATCATTGCCGGCAATTCTCCGCCTGATAAAACATAATCTCCAACCGATACTTCTTCTCCCTGACAGAGTTCAACAACCCTTTGATCTATACCCTGATATCGTCCACAAATAATAATAATATGAGAGCAAACAGCAAGATTCTCGGCAAAGGATTGATTAAAAACCTTTCCCTGAGGACTGGTGATCAATACCCGAGGTTGAGAATTAGTTATTCCTTTAATAAATTCAACCGCCCGATAGATCGGTGCCGGCATAAGCACCATTCCTGGTCCACCACCATAAGGATAATCATCTACGGTTCGATAACGATCGGAAGAAAATGCTCTTAAATTATAGGCCTTTAGGAAAACCAGTTTACGATCTTGAGCTCTCTTCACAATCGCGGTATTAGCAAAACATTGAATTAGCTTAGGAAACAGGGTAATGATATCAATCCGTAATTTCATTGCCAAAAACCCTCCGGACACTCGACGGTTATGAATCCATCCAGAAGGTTAATATTTTTAACGAAAATCCGAATAAAAGGAAGCAAAAATTCTCTATTGTCTCGAATTATCTGCAAATAGTCATAAGCTGGTCCTTCAATAATATCAGAGACAATTCCCAGGCATTGGTTGTTCTCTATTACTTTTAAATTGATCAACTGGTAAACTAAATAAGTTCCCGGTTTATCTGTTTTTAATACCTCAGGTTTTACTTTCCAGATCGATCTCCCCACTAATGGTTCTACTTCATTTTTGGTATTCAATTCCTCAAACCATAAAAGCACCAACCGACCCATTGGATGGAAATCTTTTACCACTAAGGAACGGTATTGGTCTTTTTCTTCAATAAACAAAATATTACCTGGAGAAAAGCTTTCTAAAGTTTCTCCAAATGAAATAGCTTTTAATCCACCTGCTAATCCGTGGGGTTTTAAAAATTTACCAACGACAACTTTATCCTTATCTATTCCAATATCTCAACGACCGCCTTCTTGCCACTTTTTACGCAAGCCGCTTTAACTATGGTTCGGATAGAACGAGCAATTCTTCCCTGTTTACCAATAACTTTACCCATATCTTCGGGAGCGACTCGCACCTCATAAATCACTGATTGTTCACCTTGGACCTCTGAGACTCTAACCTGTTCTGGGTTGTCAACTAACGCTTTTACCATGTATTCTACGAGATCCTTCACTCCATTCCCAACCTTTCTGTCTGTTTTAATAAAGCTTTAACTTTATCAGACATAATTGCCCCATTATTAAGCCAATATTGAATTCGGTCGTATTTGATAGACCAAAGCGGTGGATTAACTATTGGTGAATAGTTCCCCAATATTTCTACTGGTTTCCCATCCCGCGCTTTCTGGGAGTCGATCGCTACCAATCGGTAATAGGGAGCATGCTTACGGCCAATTTTAGTGAGCCTTAATTTCACTGCCATCGTTATTCTCCTTTCTTTTTAAATCAGATATTTTTCTACTGGATGAAATCGAAATGAGATGATAAGTTTTTTAGGTATTCCACCCGAACCGTCCCTTTCTTTTCAAAAATGGGCTTTTCCCGGTACGGTTCATCTGTTTCCAAAGTTTATGAAAATTCTCAAATTGCTTTAACAAACGATTAACATCTTGAATGGTGGTTCCGCTGCCTTGAGCTACTCTTCGTCGTCGGCTGGAATTGATTATAGAAGGATTAGCTCTCTCATCCGGTGTCATTGATTGAATAATAGCTTGTACCCGTTTAAGATTTTTTTCTCCATCAATCTGAGAAATTCCACTTCGAAGGTTACCGGGCAGCATTCCCATAATTTCATCAAATGAACCTAAATCTTTTACTCTTTTTAACTCCTCCATAAAGTCATTCAAATCAATCTCTTTTTTCCCTAATTTTTTTTCAATTTTCTTTTTTTCTTCTTCGTCTATCGACCTTTCAATTTTTTCAATGAGGGTCAGGGTATCACCCATTCCCATGATACGACTTGCCATTCGGTCAGGATGAAAAACTTCAAGTTGGTCTACTTTTTCCCCCACTCCAGCAAATTTAACTGGCCACCCAGTCTGAGCAACGATTGATAAGACTGCTCCACCTCGGGCATCGGTATCAACCTTCGCTAAAATAAGTCCAGTTGGGTTGACCCATTGTTTAAAAGATTGAGCAACTTTTACTGCTTCCTGACCGGTTGTAGCGTCTAAAACTAGTAAGATTTCTTTTAAAGAAATTTTATCGACAACCTCTTTTAGTTCAGCTAAAAGCTCTTCTTCAACATGCAGTCTTCCTGCCGTATCAATTAATATCAAATCATAACTTTTTTCTCGAGAATGCCGAATAGCGCTTTGAATCATCTCAAGTGGTGTCAAAGCTTTGGGATCATCATAAAAATCAATTTGGGAATTTCGGCACAAAACCGACAGCTGCTCTTTAGCGGCAGGACGACGAGTATCGGTTGATATTGCCAGAGGAAACAACCCTTGATTTTTTAAACGAACTGCCAACTTGCCGAGAGTGGTTGTCTTTCCTGAGCCTTGAAGTCCAACCAACATAATAAGAACTGGCATCGTACCGCCGATTTCTAAGGAACTAACCTCGCCCCCTAATATTTTACGGATTTCGTCCCATAAAATCTTTATGACCATTTCTCCCGGTGTGACGCTCTCCAATACTTCTTTTCCTACGGCTCGCTCTTTCACTCGAGCAACAAGATCTTTAACTACCCGATAATGAACATCAGATTCCAAGAGAACCATTCGTAATTCTTTTAATATTGCATCGACATCTTGTTCGCTTAGCTTTCCTTTACTTCTTAACTTTTTAAAAATTCCTGAAAATTTATTGACTAATTGTTCGAACATGACTAAACTCCAAAACTGAATTTCTTTATTAAATTATGCAAGACAAATAAGATAATAATCGCCACTGCTTAGACTGTCAAGGAACTTCTTCGTCATATACTATGGCTTTTATAAACTGCTCAGAATCAAAAGGCTGAAGGTCTTCGATTTTTTCACCTATTCCTAAAAATTTTATTGACAAATTTAATTCTTTTTTAATCCGGAAAACAATACCACCCTTAGCTTGACTATCCCATTTAGAAAGAATAACTCCATTCAAAGGAATGGCCTTTCCAATTGATTCTGCTTGAAGAAAAGCATTTTGACCAGTCATCGCATCAATAACTAACAAATTCTCAATGTTTCCAGGAATAAAATTCTTTTGAACAATTTTTCCCATTTTTTCCAATTCTGCCAACAGATTTTTATTAACATGCGACCGACCTGCAGTATCAATAATCACCAGGTTCCGGTTCTTTTTTAGTGCCGCTTCTATCCCATCATAAATAATCGATCCCGGATCAGCACCAGGTGAACCCTTGAAAAAGAAACAACCAGCTCTTTCCGCCCAAATTTCCAATTGGTCAACAGCAGCGGCACGAAAAGTATCAGCTGCAATGAGGGCGACTTCTTCATCCTGAAGCGAATAATATCGGGCTAATTTACCAGCCATAGTGGTTTTTCCTACACCATTGATTCCTGCTAATAAAATTGCTTTCATTTTATCGCTTTGAGCTGAAGAAAAAAGACGGGAATCATTTCCATTGAGAATGAGACTTAATTTTTTATAAAGCCAATCCTGCCAACTGCCATTTTCTTCTTTCTGTTTTTTTAAATCTCGGAACTCTTCGATTAATTCCATGGCTAAATTTGGGCCTAAATCAGCCTGTACCAACATTTCCTCTAATGCTTCCCAGTCTTCATCTTGGGGTGAATCAACTGACCACAAACGAGAAAATTGGTTTTTGACCCCTTCTTTAATTTTTTCAATACCTTTAACCCATTTGTGAAATATCGCTTTCTTTTCTTCCATTTCTCCTACCTCTTTGTTCTAAATTAATAGGTGATCAGTGATGAGTGACAATTAAATTTTTTACCATGGTTTATTAATTTTGGGAAGATAAGAGAGTTAGATTTTTCCCTGAAAGAGTTACCACTCGCGAAATCCCCGGTTCATCCATAGTCACTCCAATGATCCGGTCGGATACTTCCATAATTTCTTCCTGGTGGGTTACAATAATAACCTGACATTCCTGGGAAAACTCCTTAATAAGTTCAGCTAAACGGATGCTGTTAAAATGATCAAGGGTAGCATCAACTTCATCAAAAAAACAAAAGCGGTATCCTCCAGATTTAAATAAAGCAAAAAAGAGACAAAGAGCAATAAGCGCTTTTTCCCCGCTGGATAAAAGTGACAATCTTTGTTTTTTCTTCCCTGGTATCTGGATGATAATTTCTAAATTTTGCTCTTCTATCTCAATTTTTGCTCTACCACCATTAAAAACTCTTTGAAAATTATTCTGAAAATGGAAATTGGCCTCCGATAAAAATTCGTAAAACAATTCATGGCATAATTGTTCACATTCTATTCGGTTCTTTTCCAATTGTAGGACAACCTCCTGAAAATAAGCTATCTTCTCTTGTAAATAATTTTGACGCTCTTGCAAATCTCTAAGCTGGGATATTGACCCTCTTCGAATATCCCAATTTTTCAAACGGGTTTCCTTTTCAGCCATCAATTGTTCTAAATGGTGATAATCGAGGTAAGGTGGTAAACTTATATCGTCAGTATTAACTTCTTTAAATTCATTGAGACGAGTCGTAAATTCCTGAATTTCAAAAGACCATTTTTCCTTTTGTAAATTTAGCTTCTCCAACCTACGGGAAAGCGAATCCTGTTTTTCTTTCCCATTTTTTCTTTGATATTCAATTTCAGCTATCTTTTTTTGAATCTCATCCACTGCAATAAATGCTGCCTCTTTCCGACTTGACTCGAATTGATATTCTTCATTTAATTTTTTAATCTTAAGAAAGACCTCCTTCCATACTTCTGGAGAATGAGTCTGGCTCAACTCAATGCTTCTGAGAGAAGAAAGAGATTTTTCAATTTGCTTCTCAAGGGTGGCTTGTTCATTTTCCAATTTTTCTTCGGTTAATCGCAATTTTTCCCGATCAAATCGTTTTTTTTGAGTCTTTCTTAAATTATCTTCCAATTGATTGATTTCATTTTCAATATCTTTTTTCTCCTCAACTAATCGACTTAATTGGGTATCAATATTATCTTTTTCCTTGAGAAAAGATTGTCTTTTTAAATTAATATTTTCGATTTTTTCCGCTTTCTTTTTTCTTTCCCGAAGGAGATCATCATAACGGATTTGGAGAATATGCAATTCTCCTTCAATTTTTGCTATTTCTTTTTCCAATTGATTTTCCTTAGTTAGAAGAATTGACAGGTTTTTTTCACCTTCCTGGATCCTCTTTTGCAAAATAGATCCCTTGGTTTGCCAGCTTCGATAAAATCTAACACCACTCCGGTGGGTAATCAGCTTCCGGGGGAAAATCAATGATCCATCTCTTCTATACACAACCTTCCCATCGGAGCTAATCATATTTACCGAAGGAATTTCCGAACAGGAAAAGGCAGCTATTATCTGGTCTTTAGTGAAAATTTTCCAGTAATCGGCCGGTGGTAAAATATTCAAAGCTATAAAACTCCGCCCTGACTTTTCAGAAGAAGCATGAAAAATCAAATCTTCATTGGTTTTAAGAATAGGAGTATAATCTCTAAAGATCCAATTTAAAGCGTAAATAACTTTCCCCGGCCAACCTTGCTGAATGAGTTTTTTGAATAGGTCGGCAATTCTTTCGTCAATTTTCTCTTCTGGTTCGTATTCTCCTAAGCTATTTTGAATTTTAACCAGTAAGGCTTTTTCCCGGTCAATTTTTTCTTTAAGCTGTGTTCTTCCCCTGATAAATTGCTGACCTTCTTCATGAAGGATTGACCTTCTTTTTTTAAATTCTTCTATCTGTCGAATTAGGTCTTCAGATGAGAAATCAAGAGTATTCTGTTCACGCTGCAGAACTTCTAATTCTTCAGAAAGATATTGAATTGATGTTTCAAGACGCGACCAGGTTTGTTTCAGCTGATTAATTTGTTCATGGTAAAAGTCTTTACGCACTCTAAATTCAGAAACCTTTTTTTGATAATCTTTTTCCTTTTTTTCCAGTTCTCCTAAGGTTTCTTGATATAAAGGATGGTTTTTAAATTCACTAATATTCTTCTTAAGAAGGGTTAATTTTGGTTGAAATTCATCTAAACTTTCTTTAATTAATAATTTATTTTTCTCTCTTTGCCGTGCTTCGCTGAGATGAAAGTAGACCTGCTGCTCCGCAGAGCGTAGATCCTCACGCAGGTTGGCTAACCGCTCAATTACCTGTGATTGATATCTTTTTTTCTCTTTAAATAACTCCTGTTGTTTTTGCCACAAATTATCTAATCTAATCCCCTCATCGATTAATTTTCCTAAATCTCGTTCGATCTCTTCCTTTTCCTTTTCCAATCCTTTTATTTTTTTTAACCTTTGTTGAATAAGTTGATTAAAATATTCTTTGCGAAGTGCAATAAAAAATTGCTCTTCTAAAAGGTATCGTTCTTCTTGTTTGGCATATTCCGAAATCTTTTCAATCTGAAGATTGAGTTCAATTTCTCGTTCTTTCAAACGGGATATTTTCTCAATAATTCGATTTAAAGAAGATTTAACTTCAGCGAGCTTTTCTTTGACAGGAAAAGTACCACTGGCCATTTCAAAAAGAGAAAATTTATCACTGGGATGGAAATCAAATAGGTTTTGCAGCTTGGTGTTATCAACGACGGTTATGCCAATACTATCAACCAAAAACCCCAACTTTCGCAATTCATCTTTTAAATCTTTTAAACGAAGACGATTTTGATTTAAAAAATACTCTGATTCTCCTGAGGCAAAGATACGTCTTCCAATAGAAAAAGGGGGCTCTTCATCATCTGACCACTGGGTTTCAATAAAAGCCATTCCCAGTGACTTCGCTCCGGCTGCACCATGAAAAATAACTTCTTTTCCCTGGGAAACTCTCATTTCTCTAAAATTATCACCTAAAACCCAACGGAGAGCATCGATGATATTACTTTTGCCTGAACCATTCGGACCAACAATTACATTTAATCCTGGGTGAAACTCAATCGTTATTGGATGGGCAAAAGATTTAAATCCATGGACACTTAAATGAGTCAAAAACATTGATTATCACTAAAACCATATTTTTCTTCAATGATCTTTTCCCAAGCTTTACGAGCAGCTTCTTGCTCAGCCTTTTTTTTACTGCTCCCCTCACCAATTGCTACTTCTTTCTCATTAATCCGAACACTTATACAATACTTCTTATGATCTAAAGATTCTTCAATTACTTGATAAGCTGGAAGAGTTTCGTGTTCTTTAAGAGACCAGGTTTGTAAGAGGCTTTTATAGTTGACCGAAAGAAAAATTAGCTCAAGACCGCCTTCCGAAGAAAAAATGGTATCTAATACTTTTTTCGTTTTATCGAACGATTTTGAATCCAAATACACTGCACCGACCAATGCTTCCAGTGCACTGGAAATAATCGAATCTTTCTCCCGTCCTCGACCCTTCTCTTCTCCTTTGCCAAGAAGGATAAATCGCTCCAGATGTATATTGCGGGCAACTTGGGCTAAACTCTCTTCACTGGCCCATTTTGCTTTCATTGCTGAAAGCCAACTTCTTGGTTTTTCATAATGAGAAAAAAGGTAGTCGGCAATATATAAGCCGACTACTGCATCGCCCAGCCATTCAAACTTATCATTACAATGCCCTTCTCTTCCTTCCAGCGCCGATTTATGCAACAAGGCAATTTTCAAAAGATTACGATTTTCAAAATGATACCCAATTCGATGTTCAAGTTCGATAAGTTCGTCTTCAATAAGAGGCATTGTTGGTTACGAAATTAGCTCAATTTCGATTCTATATAATCGATTGCTTCTTGGACTGAGGTAATCTTTTCAGCGTCTTCATCGGGAATTTCTATATCAAATTCTTCTTCGAATGCCATAATCAGTTCTACGATATCAAGTGAATCAGCACCAAGGTCATCAATAAAGGAAGCATCTGGTGCAACATCATCTTCTTCAATACCAAGCTGATCAACAATAATCTCTTTAACTTTGGAATAAACATCCATTTCCAGCACCTCCAACTATTCAATTTGTTTTAATACATCACCATACCACCGTTAATATGAATCGTTTGACCAGTAATATAAGCGGCAGCTTGTGAGGCAAGAAAGGCAACAGCTTCGGCTATTTCTTCAGGTTGTCCCAATCGTCCCACCGGTATTTGATTGATCCACCCGGCTTTGACGGCTTCTGGTAATTTACGGGTCATATCGGTATCAAAAAAACCTGGTGCTATTGCATTAACGGTAATTCCACGTGATGCAATCTCTCGGGCAAGAGATTTGGTAAAACCAATAATAGCCGCTTTGGCAGCAGAGTAATTTGCTTGTCCAGCATTTCCAATTACTCCTACCACTGAAGAAATATTAATGATCCGACCATACCTCCTTTTTACCATAGACTTCAAAACACTTTTGGAGCATTGATAAGTTCCTTGTAGACAAACATCGAGTACTAAACGCCAATCTTCATCTTTCATCCTTAAAAGGGAAGCATCCCTGGTTATGCCAGCGTTGTTTACTAAAATATCAATCTGACCCCATTTTTCCATGACGTTTTGCACCATATCATCTATTTGATCTTTTTGAGTCACATCAACCTGATAGGAATAGGCAGAAATCCCATTGGACTGTAATGCATTGATAGCATTAGCCAGTTCTGACTCAGATAGTACATCACAAATAATGGGAATCGCTCCATAAAGACCCAATATTTTTGCAGTAGCAAAACCAATTCCTCTTCCAGCTCCAGTGATTATAGCAATTTGGTTTTTTAAGTCAACCATTTTATGATGCCTCTTTCAACCATTCATTCAAAGTTGATACGGAATTAACGGTATAGATCTGAACCTGATCATATTCCCGCTTTAATAATTTTGATAACACATTCCCTGGTCCTATTTCAACATACTTACGATAACCATCTTGATAAAATCGGTCTATAATCTCTTTCCATCTAACCGGAGAAACCATTTGCCGGTTTAGCAATTCCCTTATTTCTTTAGGATCTTTGGCATAATCTGCCGTAACATTGCTCACAAAGTGGGTTTGAGGATTGGAAATGGGAATTTGGGACAAAATAATTTGAAATTCATGAGCAGCTTCTTTCATAAATGAAGAATGAAAAGGAGCGCTCACTCGCAGCTCAACTATTTTTTTAGCCCCTCGTGATTTAGCTTTTTCCATAAACCGGGTAACTAATGATTTTTCCAAAGAAAAAACTACTTGATCGGAAGAATTATAATTGGCTATTTCAACCTTTCCCCAGTTGGAAAGTTCTTGTAAAAGTAACTCAATCTGCTGATCGGGAAGACCAATAACTGCAATCATTGTTCCTGTGCCAACTGGGACCGAATTCTGCATTATCTCTCCTCTTTTTCTTACCAAATAAACGGCATCGGAAAAGTTAATCGAACCGGCTGCCACCAACGCCGAATATTCACCCAAACTATGCCCGGCCAGGGCTGCTGGTTGAAAAGAAATTTTCGAAAGTATTAAATGATAGATGAGAGAACTGAGAGTCAAAAGCGCTGGTTGAGTATTATAGGTTGTATTTAATTCTTCCTCAGGTCCTTTTAGGGAAAGCTGGAGAAGATCAACACCAGTTTTTTGATAGGCAATATCAAAAAAATCTCTGGTTGGTTCGGGATAGTGATCTAAAAAATCTTGCACCATCCCCACACGTTGCGATCCCTGGCCAGGGAAAAGAAATACCCATTGATCCATTTATATACCTACTCCTTATTAAAAAAAGTGAGCCGAGCCACGGTATTTTGAAATTCATAAATCATATCCTTAATAATTTCGGAAACTGGCTTAATATCATCAATTAGGCCAGAAATTTGACCTGCCATTACTGATCCTTCTTCAACATCACCTTCACAAACCGCTCGTCGTAAGCGTCCTGAGCCCAAGGCTTCTATTTCTTCCCGGTTCACTTGATGGGCTTCCAATTCTTCAAATTTCCTGGTCAATTTATTTTTTAAGCATCGAACCGGATGACCAGTACTCATCCCGGTTATAACCGTTGATCGATCTTGAGAATTGACTATCGCCTCTTTATAAAAAGGGTGAACTGAACATTCATTTGAACAGACAAAACGGGTTCCAACTTGTACC
>JAGPGC010000009.1 GCA_018056205.1 Candidatus Atribacteria bacterium
AACGAGGTCAGGTCTTAGCAATTCCAGGATCAATTACTCCCCATACTGTTTTCAAAGGTCGGGTCTATGTTCTCACCAAAGAAGAAGGTGGTCGTCATACTCCTTTCTTCAATGGCTATCGTCCCCAGTTCTATTTCCGGACTACCGACATCACTGGTGAGGTCAAGCTCCCCCAGGGGGTAGAGATGGTTATGCCTGGAGATAATGCCGACTTCGAGGTGAAACTCATCTATCCCATTGCTATGGAGAAAGGTCTCCGTTTTGCTATCCGTGAAGGTGGACGTACGGTCGGAGCTGGAGTAGTAACCGAGATTATAGAATAATTGGTTTGCCTATTATTGGGAAATTCCTTTACTGGGAGGCATGAAAGTGGCACAAAAAATAAGAATAAAATTGAAAGCGTATGACCATAAAATATTAGATCAGTCAGCTTTACGGATAGTTCAAACCGCAGAAAAAACCGGAGCTTTGGTTTCTGGTCCCATCCCGTTACCGACTGATATCGTTAAATATACGGTTTTACGTTCTTCCAATGTTGATAAAAAATCACGAGAACAATTTGAACAGAGAACCCATAAGAGGTTAATTGATATTTTAGAACCGAATCCAAAGACCGTTGATGCTCTCATGCATCTTGATTTACCGGCTGGGGTTGACATTGAAATTAAACTGTAGGAATGATGGAAACGGAAGGAGAGAAATAGAATGCCACTAATAGAGTATGGCATGATTGGAGAGAAGGTAGGTATGAGCCGGATCTTTTCCGATAATGGCGAATCTATACCGGTTACAGTAATCAAATGTGGTCCTTGTTATGTGGTCCAGAAAAAGGAAAAGTCTACTCATAATTACGAAGCAATACAAGTTGGATATGGAGAAATCAAAGAAAAGAAAATCAACCAACCCCGAAAAGGTCATCTCAAGAAAGCCGGTTTGGAACCACTGCGAAAATTGGTTGAATTTAGAGTAAAAGATATCTCAGGGTTTCAAATTGGCCAGGTCCTGAAAGTGTCTGGTTTTAAAGTGGGAGACACTATCGATATCATTGGAAAATCAAAGGGAAAAGGATTTGCTGGAGTAATGAAACGCCATGGCTTTCGGGGAGGGAAAGCCTCCCATGGTTCTATGCACTATCGGGCACCAGGTTCCATCGGAGGAACCGATGCCGGAAGAGTATGGAAGGGAAAAGGTCTGCCGGGACGAATGGGTGGAGAGAGAGTGACGATGAAAAATCTGACCGTGATGAAAATCAACGAAGAGCGAGATCTGTTGGTAGTGAAGGGTGCGGTACCTGGTGCACCCGGTCAAACCGTACTGGTGAGAAAGAATGCCGTTTAGGAGGAAAGATATGGAACTCGAAGTTAAGAATAAAGAAGGGAAAACGGTTGAAGCCTTCCATTTAGATGAGGTTCTCTTTCAAAGAGAAATCAACTCTCATCTCATTTATCTTTCGGTTAAGGGATATCTTGATAATCAGCGACAGGGAAATGCTAAAACCAAAACCCGAGGTGAAGTAAGTGGTGGAGGGAAAAAACCATGGAGACAAAAAGGTACTGGGCGAGCTCGACAGGGAAGTAATCGGTCTCCCATTTGGCGGCATGGAGGAGTGGTGTTTGGGCCTCGACCTAGATCTTATAACCATCACCTACCTAAGAATGAAAAGAGATTAGCCTTAATTAGTGCTATAGCCGATAAACTTAAAAACGACGCTGTGATTATTATCGACCAACTTAATATAAATAATCCGAAGACTAAGGAAGCTGTCGAATTTCTAAATCGATTAAATGTTGCTGGAAATGTTTTGATAGTGGTTGCTGAGAAGAATCCCGTTACCCTCAGGGCTTTTAACAATTTACCTTTGGTTAAATTGGTAAGCAGTAATGAACTCAACACTTTTAGTATTGTTAAGAGTGATAGGTTGATCTTCGAAAAGGATGTTTTGGCTGGAATTCAGGAGGTATATGGGATATGATGGGGGACCGAGAAATAATAATTCACCCAATTGTTACTGAGAAAGCAGTTGATCAACAGAAGGCAAATAGGTATGTATTTCGGGTTGATCCACGGGCAACAAAAAATGATATTAAGAATGCCGTTCATAATTTGTTTGGGGTGACGGTATTACAGGTCAATACTTTGAATGTCAAGGGAAAAGTTAGACGTATGGGACGCTACCAAGGATATACTCGTTCCTGGAAAAAAGCGATTGTTTTTGTTAAACCAGGTGAAAGAATCAAAGCCTTTGATATTGGATAATACTAAAGGAGATTATTACTATGGCAAATATAAAAGCCTATAAACCGACAACCAACCCGAGACGCCACATGACCGGGCCTACTTTTGAAGAAATTACTCCAGGGGGACCGGAAAAATCGCTTCTCATTTCTCATCGGCGTAAAGCGGGAAGAGATGGCTCGGGAAGAATTACGGTACGTCATCAGGGTGGTGGTCATAAACGGAAATACCGTTTCATCGATTTTAAACGGGATAAATTCGATATTCCAGCAAAAGTTTCCAGAATTGAATATGATCCCAACCGATCGGCACGAATAGCACTCCTGGTTTATGCTGATGGTGAGAAACGATATATTATTGCTCCCTTAGGATTAAAAGTTGGTGATACTGTTTTATCGGGTCCTAAAGCCGAAATTCAACCTGGTAATACTCTCCCCCTTAAGAGTATACCGGTGGGTACTATTATTCATAATATCGAAATGAGAAAAGGCAAGGGTGCTCAGTTAGCTAGAGCCGCTGGTTCTTATGGACAGCTTATGGCGAAAGAAGGGGCCTATAGTCAAATTCGGCTCTCCTCTGGCGAAGTTCGGCTTATTCATGTTGATTGTCTTGCCACGGTTGGTCAAGTCGGAAATCTTGATCACGAAAATATCACCATTGGGAAAGCCGGAAGAAACCGTTGGATGGGCATTCGACCTACGGTTCGAGGAAACGCCATGAACCCGATTGACCATCCCCATGGAGGTGGAGAAAATAAAGCCCATTGTGGAAGACAGCCAGTTACACCCTGGGGACAGTATACGAAAGGGTATAAAACCCGTAAAAATAGAAATACCGATAAATGGATTGTAAAAAGAAGAAAATAACGGGAGGAGGAATTCCTTTTGGTAAGATCATCAAAAAAAGGACCATATATTGATTTAAAGCTTAGATTACGTATTGAAGAGATGAATAAAAAAGGTGAAAAAAAAGTGTTAAAAACCTGGTCGCGTGCCAGTATGATTATACCGGATATGATTGGACATACTATTGCAGTTCACAATGGTAAAAAACACATTCCAGTCTATATAACTGAGCAGATGGTAGGACATAAATTGGGTGAGTTTGCTCCCACCCGAACCTTTAAAGGTCACGGAAATCCTACCGAGCGATCAACGGCGCTCAAATAAAAAGGAGGATAATTTAGATGGAAGCAAGAGCGACCGCAAAATACGTCAGAATATCGCCACGGAAGGCCCGTCAAGTGGTTGATATCATCCGTGGGAAAAAAGCCGACGAAGCTTTATCTTTGCTTCAATTTGTTCCCAAAAAAGCTTCCCGCCTGGTTTTTAAGGTACTAAAATCAGCAGTTGCTAATGCTGAAAACAATCTCAATTTAGATACTGATAACTTGGTAGTTTCAAAAGCCTTTGTGGATCAAGGCCCAACTATGAAAAGAATTCGAGCTCGAGCTATGGGAAGAGCCTATGTTATTCGAAAAAGAACTTCTCACATTACTATTGCAGTATCCGATATAGAGGAGGTAAGCTAATTGGGACAAAAAGTTAATCCGATTGGACTCAGATTAGGAATCATTCGAGGATGGCAATCTCGCTGGTATACTGATGAAAAATATAGAGAGTATTTAGCTGAAGATCTTCGAATTCGACAGTTTGTAAGAAAGAAGTTGCACCGGGCTGGAGTTTCAGGAGTTGAAGTTGAGAGGTTGGCTAACCAGGTAAAGGTAATTATTAAAACCTCACGGCCAGGTATAGTGATTGGACGGAAGGGAGCCGAAGTTGAGAATTTACGTCAATCAATTCAAAAGCTGGTTAACAATCCAAACGTCCAAATTACCGTTGATGAAATAAAAGTTCCAGAAATTGATGCCTATTTAGTTGCTGAAAATGTTGCTTTTCAAATTGAAAGAAGGGTTTCGTACCGGCGAGCAATGAAACAAGCTATCACTCGTGCGCTTCGATCGGGCGCCATTGGAATAAAAATATCCTGTTCTGGAAGACTCTCGGGGGCAGAAATTGCTCGGGAAGAATGGTATCGTGAGGGTCGCCTTCCTTTACAAACTCTTCGAGCTGATATTGATTATGGATTCACCGAAGCCAACACCACTTATGGCAAAATCGGAGTAAAAGTATGGATTTTCAAGGGTGAAGTGATTAAGACCGGTGAGGTTCTGCAAGGAGTATCCGGTAGCAAGTTTAACAATCATAAGGAGGATACTGAGACCTATGTTGATTCCGAAGAGAGTAAAATATAGAAAACAAAACCGAGGAAGGATGAAAGGGATTGAAACCCGCGGTGCGAATGTAGATTTTGGTGAATTTGGATTACAAGCACTTGAGCCGCACTGGATAACCAATCCTCAAATAGAAGCAGCTCGAATTGCCATATCCCGCCATTTAAAAAAGGGGAAGATATGGATTCGGATATTTCCAGATAAACCCTTTACCAAAAAACCAACGGAAACCCGTCAAGGGAAAGGAAAGGGGCCAGTTGAGGGATGGGTAGCAGTGGTTAAACCAGGACGTGTTCTTTTTGAAGTTTCAGGTGTTGACCGGGAAACAGCTTATGAAGCTCTTCACCTGGCTGCCCAAAAGTTGCCTATTAAAACCAGAATAGTTGAGAGAAAAGCAGAATAGAGGTGTTATGAATGAAAGCTTCGGAAATCCGTAATATGACCGGGGAGGAGCTTAATAAAAAATTGAGTGACCTGCGAACCGAGCTTTTTAATTTACGATTTCAGGCAATAACTGGACAACTGGGAAATCCGAGAAGGATTCATTTAGTTAAAAAAGATATTGCCCGGATCAAAACCATAATCAATGAACGAGAAATGTTTGGACAAACGCAGGAGGTCAAATCAAATGGCTGACCGAAAAAGATTAACAGGTGAAATTATCAGTAATAAGATGGATAAAACTGTATTGGTTCGCGTAACCAAGATAAGTGAGCATCCTTTTTATAAGAAGAAAATAAAAAAATCCAAAAAGTATAAAGCCCATGATGAAGCTGGTATTTGTGAAGTTGGTGACCAAGTTATCATTGAAGAAACTAGACCTCTTAGTAAGACAGTTCGATGGAGAGTAGTGGATGTAGCTTTAAAGACGAAAATAAAGGGAGGAGAGGACCTTGATTCAGCCGAGAACAATGCTTGAAGTTGCTGATAATACCGGTGCTAAGAAAATTATGTGT
Organism: Candidatus Atribacteria bacterium; assembly: GCA_018056205.1. GTDB lineage: Bacteria > Atribacterota > Atribacteria > Atribacterales > Atribacteraceae > Atribacter. Next base: position 5,425 of record JAGPGC010000009.1, read on the forward strand.
ATCCGAGTTATGGGTGGTTCCAGACGTCGCTATGCGTCAGTAGGAGATGTTATCATAGCTGCTGTTAAAGAAGCCGAACCACGATCGAATGTTAAAAAGGGTGAAGTAGTGAGAGCGGTGGTGGTGAGAACTCGTAAGGAAATTGGTCGGGTGGACGGAACTTACATCCGTTTTGATGATAATGCGGCAGTTCTCATTACACCGGCGAATGTTCCCCGAGGAACTCGTATTTTTGGACCAGTGGGTAGAGAACTTCGTGAAAAACAATTTATGAGAATTGTCTCCCTGGCTCCAGAAGTTGTATAAGGGAAGTGAAAATGATAATGAAAAAGGAAAATATAAAGGTTTCGGTCAAAAAAGGCGATACCGTTGAAGTGATTCACGGAAAAGACAAAGGGAAAAGAGGAAAAGTCCTGACTGTTCTTCGTGCTGATCAGAAGGCGGTTGTGGAAGGTATAAACCTGGTAAAAAAACATACTCGGGCGACCCAAGATAATCCTCAGGGAGGTATTATTACCAAAGAGAGTCCAATGAGGATATCTAATTTGCGTTTAGTGTGCAGCCGGTGCAATGAGTTAACCAAAATAAAAAGATCAACCATTGCTGATTCCGAGTATCGAGTTCGTATTTGCAAAAAATGCCGGGAAATTATTGACAAGGTATAAGGGGGATTTTGGGAGTGTCAATTACAAAGGAAAAGTACACTAAGGAAGTCATACCGGTCCTTATGAAGCAATTTGGGTATAAGAATGTAATGGAAATACCAAAAATAACCAAGATTGTTATCAACGAAGGGATAGGAGACGCCACCCAAAATCAGCATTTTCTGGACCTTGCTGTTGATGAATTGACCGCTATTGCCGGTCAGAAACCGGTTGTTACCCGGGCACGAAAATCCATCTCGAATTTTAAATTACGCAAGGGGAATCCAATTGGATGTAAGGTTACCCTTCGGGGGTTACGGATGTATGAGTTTTTAGACCGTTTCCTTAACATATCAATAGCCAGAATTCGGGACTTTCGGGGATTTCCCGATGGATGTTTTGACGGGAGGGGAAGCTGTACTATTGGAATTCGGGAACAATTGATTTTTCCCGAAATTATTTATGATAAAGTTGAACGGGTTAGAGGCATGAACATTACTTTTATTACCACTGCCAAAACCGATGAAGAAGCTAAAGCGCTTCTTGAAAAAATAGGTTTACCTTTCCGTAAGTAAAGGAGGAAAATCGAATGGCTCGAAAGGCCAAAATAGTTCGAAACCAACAAAAATTAAAATATAAAAGTCGATACCGAAATCGGTGTGCCTTATGTGGCCGATCCCGGGGATATTTACGGGATTTTGGCATGTGTCGAATCTGTTTCCGGTCCCTTGCCAACAAGGGAGAAATACCTGGCGTTACTAAATCTAGCTGGTAGGAAGGGATATCAAAATGGCACATACTGATCCTGTTGCTGATATGCTCACCCGTATTCGAAATTCCTTAAAAGCACGAGAAAATAGTGTAGTAATTCCTTATTCGAAGCTAAAAGGTGAAATAGCACGCATTTTGAAGGAAGAAGGGTATATTCAAAATTTTAAAATTGTTGCTCGTGAGAATAAGTCGAGTAATATGATAATCGAATTGAAATATGGTACAAAAAAAGAACGAATTATCAATGGACTAAAAAGAATTAGTAAACCAGGTTTACGAATTTATGCCCAAAAAGATGAAATACCTGTTCTCTTGGGTGGAATGGGAACGGTAATCGTTTCGACCTCTCAAGGGATCATGACTGGAAAAACCGCAAAAAAATCAGGTATTGGCGGAGAGGTCATCTGTTATATTTGGTAGAAAGGGGATCCGTGATATGTCACGTATAGGGAAAAAAGCGATCATTGTTCCTTCGGGAGTTAATATTGAGATCGACGGTCTATCCGTTCGGGTGAAGGGTCCCAAGGGATTATTGGAAAGAAGATTTCATCCACGCATGAAAATAGTTAATGAAAATAATGAGGTCATGGTGACGCCGGTAGGAGAGACAAAACTTGATAAATCCCTTCATGGGCTAACCCGGACTCTTATTGCCAATATGGTTCATGGGGTAAGCAGCGGTTTTGAAAAATCCTTAGAACTGGTTGGAATTGGTTATAAAGCTCAAAAAAAGGGAGATGCCTTGGTTATGAATCTCGGGTTTAGCCATCCTGTGGAAATTACTCCACCTAAAGGGATTTCATTTGATGTCGAAGGTCAGATTATTAAAGTAAAAGGTGCTGATAAGGAGCAAGTTGGGCAAGTTGCGGCAGACATTAGAAAGATTAGAGAACCAGAACCATATAAGGGAACAGGAATAAAGTACCTGGGTGAAGTGGTAAGGAGAAAACAGGGAAAAACCACAGCGAAATAAGGAGGACTGAGCATGCCTTTAAAGGATAAAAAACAAAAAAGAGGTTACCGACATAAACGAGTACGTTCAAAAGTAAAGGGAACTGCTGAAAGTCCCCGATTATGTGTCTACCGGAGTTTAAGTCATATCTATGGTCAAATTATTGATGATGATAAGGGAGAAACCTTAGCGTCTTATTCCACCCTTTCAGCATCGCTGAGGACTATTTCGGGAACCAAAACCGAAAAAGCTCGGGAAGTGGGGAAAGGAATAGCTCAAATTGCTTTACAAAAGGGAATAAAGCGAGTGGTGTTTGATCGAGGTGGAAATAAGTATCATGGTAGAGTGAAGGCCTTAGCGGATGGTGCTCGAGAAGGCGGGCTTGAATTTTAATTTTTGGAGGATGGACAATGCAGAAAGTGAAACCGGAAGGGCTTGAGCTTCAAGAAAGATTAATATCAGTTAGTCGAGTTAGTAAAGTTGTTAAAGGTGGGAAGCGGTTTGGTTTCAGAGCAATTGTGGCAGTGGGAAACGGTGATGGAGTAGTTGGTTTAGGCATTGGGAAAGCCAAAGAAGTCCCCGATGCTGTCCGCAAGGCAGTTGAAAGAGCAAAAAAATCATTGTTTTCTTTTCCCAGAAGAAAGACGACAATTACTCATGAAGTGCTGGGGAAATATGGGGCAGGTTCAGTGGTAATGAAGCCAGCTTCACCAGGGACTGGGGTAATTGCTGGTGGCCCAGTGCGTGCCATTATGGAAGTGGCTGGTGTTCGTGATATATTGACCAAGTCTTTAGGGACTAACAATCCAGTTAACGTTGCTCAGGCCACCTTGCAGGGTTTGATGAGTCTTAAAGATCCTTATCAAGTAGCTCAAATGAGAGAAAAAAATACCCAGGATTTTTTTGAAAGAGTATAGCGGAGTGATGTGTTCATGAGCAAAAAATTATTGAAAATTACCCTAAAAAAGAGTGTAATCGGTAGGCAAAAATCACACCGACGAACCGTGCGATCATTAGGACTTAAAAAAGTGAATCATACAGTCATTCATGATGACAGCCCCTCTATTCGAGGCATGGTTAACAAGGTTTCATATCTTTTAGAGGTCGAAAATTTCGAAGGAGAGGAGACGGTTTAAGAATGAAAATCAATGATATCCAACCGCAGAATGGATCTTTCCACCGAAGCAAGAGAGTTGGTCGAGGAATAGGTTCCGGTCATGGGAAAAATTCAGGCCGGGGGGAAAATGGCCAAAAATCTCGGTCTGGAACTCACCTCAGTGCCCATTTTGAAGGAGGGCAAATGCCCTTTGTTCGTCGAATACCAAAACGGGGATTTTATTCCTTTACTCGAGAAGAATTCCAAATTATCAATTTATCTCAGCTTAATCGCTTTGAAGCAGGAACTAAAGTAACCAAAGATCTTCTTAAAGAAACTGGTCTTATTAAAAATACTTCTCTCAAATTGAAAATTCTGGCTAAGGGAGAATTAAATAAAGGATTGACGGTTCAGTCAGATGCTTTTTCGAAAAAAGCCAAGTCCCTCATTGAAGAAAAGGGCGGAAAAGCCGAGGTGCTTTAAAAATGTGGGAATCATTGCTTAAGCTTTTTAGAATACCAGACCTAAAAAGAAGAGTTATTTTTACCCTTCTTATGCTGGTTGTCTTTCGGGTTGGATCCCATATCCCAGTTCCAGGAATTGATCCCCAAGCCTTAGCTAATGTTTTTTCTCGAGGTGGTTTATTAAACTTTTTGGATATGTTTGCTGGGGGGGCGTTGAGCCGTTTTTCCATCTTGGCCTTGGGCATTATGCCCTATATTAACGCCTCAATTATTATTCAGCTTTTAACCTCGGTGATTCCCAAGTTGGAAGAACTAGCTAAAAGTGGCGAAGAGGGACGAGATAAAATTGCTCAATATACCCGTTGGGGAACTATTCTTTTGGCGGTTGTGCAAGGTTTTGGAATTACTACCTGGATAGAGAGTATGGGTGTAGTATTTACTCCAGGGATTCCCTATCGAATAACGGTTATTTTAACTTTGACTGCCGGCAGCATGTTTCTAATGTGGTTGGGAGAACTGATTTCCGATTATGGTATTGGTAATGGAATATCTTTAATTATTTTTGCCGGTATTGTGGCTCGAATTATTCCCCAGATGGTAAGTACCGTTTCATTAATCCGAGTAGGGGAAATTAATCCACTGATGTTTATTCTCAATTTAGCTTTTTGGGTTTTAATTATTGCATTTGTTGTCTTATTTCAGGAAGCTCAAAGAAGAATTCCAGTTCAATATGCCAAAAGAGTAGTAGGACGAAGAATGTACGGAGGGCAAAGTACCCATATACCCATCCGGGTTATTCAAGGGGGAGTCATTCCCATCATTTTTGCATCTTCGATTCTTCTTTTTCCAGCGACTTTAGCTCAATTTTTCCAAGGATCAGCTTTTATGAAATCAATCGCCGATGCTTTAGCTCCCAATACACCATTATACTTAACTATTTATGCAGTGTTAATAATATTTTTTACTTTCTTTTATACTGCGGTTACCTTTAATCCTATGGAATTGGCTGATAATATGAAAAAATATGGTGGTTTTATTCCTGGTATTCGACCTGGTCGCCCAACCGTTGAATATCTCGACCGTTCATTATCACGAATCACCTTATGGGGAGCCCTCTTTTTAATGATTGTTGCCATTCTTCCCGATATATTGGTGAGGGTGACCAATGTGACCACCCTTTATTTTGGCGGAACCGGAATTATCATTATGGTTGGAGTGGCTATTGAGACTGTAAGACAATTAGAAGCACAACTACTCATGAGACATTATGAAGGATTTATTAAAAAATAATTTGAAGGAGGAATCATTTGATGTATATGGTGCTCCTTGGACCACCAGGGGCTGGCAAAGGAACTCAAGCTAAGAGAATAGAAGAAAAGTATCATATAGCCCAAATTTCAACTGGTGATATCATACGATTAGCTATTCAAAATAAATCGGAATGGGGGAAAAAAGCTGAAGAGTATGTCCGATCCGGTGAATTAGTACCCGATGAAGTAGTGATTGGAATTATTCGAGAAAGACTCTCCCAGAATACTTACCAAAATGGATTTATACTGGATGGTTTTCCCCGTAATCTTAAGCAAGCTGAAGCTTTAAGTCAACTTTTAAAAGATTTAGGAATTCAACTAAACTTAGTTTTATATTTTGATGTAGATCGCGATGAAGTAATTGAGCGTCTCTCCGCACGACGGATTTGTGAAAATTGTCAAACTCCCTATAATATGGTTTCTAAACCACCGAAAAAGGATGAGATTTGTGACGTCTGCCAAGGTCGAGTCATACAAAGAACAGATGATCAACCGGAGGTCATCAAGAGCCGATTAGATACCTATGAACAACAGACCAAACCCCTGATTGATTATTATCGTTCTCTAGGAATTCTTAAGGTGGTGGTTTCCAAGGGAACCATTGATGAAGTATTTCAGCAAGTTCAAAAAGTATTGGAGACAATATCAACATGAGTATTTTTCTTCAGGAAATTGAGATTAATTCCATACGGCAAAGTGGGAGAATTTTAGCTGGTGCTATAAATGAAGCAAAAAAATATATTCTACCAGGAATGAAAACTGCCTTTATCGATGAAATAGTTGAAAAATTTATTATTCAAAAAGGAGCAAGGCCTGCTTTTAAAGGGTATCGTGGCTTTCCCGCCTCAATATGTATTTCTATTAATGACCAAGTTGTACATGGTATTCCTGGAGCCAGAGTTATACAAGATGGCGACTTGGTAAGTGTGGATATTGGGGTTGATTATCAGGGCTATTTTACCGATGCTGCATTTAGTGTGGTAGCAGGTAATGGTAATGGTATAGCTTTTCAACTGGTTAAAGTTGCTGAAGCGTCGCTTTTTGAGGGAATTCATAAAGCAATAGTGGGAAACCGCATTGGAGATATTTCCCAATCAATTCAAAAATATATTGAAAAGAATAATTTCTCAGTGGTTCGGGATTTTGTTGGTCATGGATTGGGTCACTCACTTCACGAAGAGCCTCAAATACCAAATTTTGGATCAAAAAATCAAGGTCCATTGATAAAGAGGGGAATGTTACTAGCCATTGAACCCATGGTCAACGAAAGAGGATATCAAGTAAGAATTTTAGACGACGGTTGGACAGTTGTCACCCGCGACCATGGACTTTCAGCTCATTATGAACATACAGTCTTAGTAACCGAAGATGGACCGGAGATATTGACCATGGATCGGAGAGGGGATGAATAAGGAGGTATGACCAAAGAAGAATTTATTGAAGTGGTTGGTACAGTTGTTGAACCTTTACCCAACGCTATGTTCAGGGTAGAGCTGGAAAGTGGGAAAGTTATTTTAGCCCATATATCTGGAAAAATGAGAATGCACTATATTCGAATCTTACCCGGAGATAAAGTCACAGTTCAAATTTCCAAGTACGATCCAACCAAGGGAAGAATTATCTATCGGCATAAATGATAAATCTCGAACAAAATATATAAATTTTAATAAAATTATGAAAATTGTTAAATTAGGAAAGATGAAGGATGGGGGATCCACACGGATTCGAAAAATGAATCCTCAGGATAATGAATTTTGTTATTAATGCTCATTTATTAATCATTATAGCCAGTTGGTTAATTGGTTTTTTCTTGAATTTTCAATAGGGAGGTATTAAAATGAAAGTCCGCGCATCGGCTAAACCGAGATGTGAAAAGTGTAAAGTTGTTCGCCGCAAGGGGAGAGTATTTATTATTTGTTCCAATCCGAGACATAAACAAAGGCAAGGTTAGGAGGTTATTCCATGGCTCGAATTGCTGGTGTAGATTTACCAAACAACAAAAGAATTGAAATAGCATTAACCTATATTTATGGTATTGGACCTTTTCTATCCAAAAAAATTATTGAAGAAACCCAAATTGATCCCAATACCCGGGTGAAAGACTTAACTGATGAGCAATTAAACAAACTGCAAAAAGTAGTCGAAAAGTATCCGGTTGAAGGCGAATTGCGATCTCAGGTTTCTCAAAATATTAAACGATTGATTGCTATCGGTTCTTATCGAGGGATAAGGCATCGGCGTGGTATGCCAGTTCGTGGTCAAAGGACCAGAACCAATGCTCGTTCTCGTAAAGGATCAAAACGTACGGTTGGGATTAGCCGGAAGAAGTAGTTTATTATGAAATAAGGAGGCATCGACTGCTTTGGTTAAAAGAGCAAAAGGGAAACGTAAAGAAAAAAAGGTGGTTCGTGAAGGTATCGCCCATATCAAATCGACATTTAATAATACTATTGTTTCAATTAGCGATAAACAGGGAAATGTGATCTCTTGGGCGACTTCGGGAGGAAGTGGCTTTAAAGGGACCAAGAAAGGGACTCCCTTTGCTGCCCAACTGGCAGCTGAAACCGCTGCCAAAAAGGCCATGGATCAAGGTTTAAGAGAAATAGAGGTCTTAGTAAAAGGACCTGGTTCGGGGCGTGAAACAGCCATTCGGTCTCTGCAAACTACTGGTTTGGTGATAAAATCGATTAAAGATGTGACTCCGATTCCTCATAATGGATGCCGACCACCTAAGCAAAGAAGGGTTTAAAGGGAGGATTAATTTCTATGTCCAGATATACCGATGCAAAATGCAGATTATGCCGTCGACAGGGAGTAAAATTGTTTTTGAAGGGACCCCGTTGCCTGACACCAAAATGTGCTTTTGAAAAACGACCTTTTGCACCAGGAATGAGTCGAGGTTCAAGAAGGCGTCTTTCTGATTATGGAGTACAACTAAGAGAAAAGCAAAAAGTCCGATTTTTATACGGAATTTCAGAACAACAGTTTAAAAATTATTTTGTTAAGGCAAACCGTATTCCTGGTGTAACTGGTGAAAATTTCTTACGTCTTTTAGAAAAACGCTTGGATAATGTGGTTTTCCGAGGAGGAATTGCTGATTCGAGAAGCGATGCCCGGCAGATGGTGCTTCACCGCCATTTTAAAGTGAACGGGAAGATAGTCAATATTCCATCCTTTATGGTTTCGGTTGGAGATAAGATTGAATTAACCGAGGTTGGGAAAAAACATAAGAAGATCAAAGAAATTATCGATGAAAAAGAACCAATAAATCCGCCCGGCTGGTTAGAGTATCAACCAGAACCATTTTCCTTCACAGTATTAAGAGAGCCAAATCGAGATGATATTGATTATCAGGTAGAAGAGTCCTTGATTGTTGAGTTTTATTCCAAGTAAAATTGAGGTGTTGGTATGCCTGATGTAAAGGAAATAATGAAATTTGAAACAATTGAGCTTCGTGAAGATCGAGTTACCCGAGCTCAATATGGGAAGTTTTCGATAGAACCCTTAGAATCAGGATGGGGTGTAACTTTAGGGAACGCTATCCGACGAGTTCTGCTCTCATCAATGGAAGGATCAGCAGTTACCTCGGTGGAAATCGATAATGTCATTCATGAATTTTCTTCTCTTCCTGGAATGAGGGAGGATGTTACTGATCTCATCCTTAATATCAAAGGTTTAGTGCTTTCTTCATCATCACCAGATGAAGAAGTACTTAAAATCGATGTTAGAGGCAATGAGGATTCTGACCTTCCCCGCCGAGTGACGGCTCATGATATCCAACCCAATCCTAATGTGGAGGTCATTAACTCAGATCATTATTTAGCGGAATTGAATCATGAAGGACATCTTTCCATGACCCTTTATGTTAATCACGGTAAGGGATATCAAGAGACTTCCGAAAGGGCTGCCCGTGATTATCGAACCATTCAAATCGATGCGATATTTACTCCAGTAAGAAAAGTAAATTATAGTGTGGTTGATACCCGGGTTGGTCAGTTTACTAATTTTGATAAACTTATTCTTGAAATTTGGACTAATGGTTCTATTCATCCCCAAGAAGCTTTAAAAAATTCTCTTGAACTTTTAGTTAGCGAAATTTCTTATATTTTTGATTTAGTTAAGGAAAGCATGTTGGATGATTTAACTGCTCAGGTTGATGTTGCTGTAGAGGAGAGCGAACTCGAAGAAGACAAACTGATTGAAGAGTTGGAATTATCGGTTCGAGCTTATAATTGTTTAAAACGTGCTCGTATTAATACTCTTCGTGAGCTTTTGGAAATTATCAACCAACATCCCGAAGATTTAAAGAAAATCAAAAACTTGGGTCAGAAAACCTATGAAGAGATCGTTGAAAAAGTTGAAAAACTTGGTTTTGAACTCAATAAAGTAGATATAAATGAGGTGAACAACCAATGAGACATAGAATGAAAAGGGGGAAATTAGGTCGTACTACCTCCCACAAAGAAGCCATGCTATCGAACCTTTTGGTTTCCTTGATCAAATCAGGAGCAGTAGAAACGACTGAAGTAAAAGCAAAAAACCTCAAACCACTTTTTGAAAAAATTGTATCTCAGGCAATTAAAGGAACCAATGCGACAACAATACAAGTTATGCGTTGGGTAGATGATAAAGAGGCTTTTAAAACTCTCCAAAGGAACTTAGTGCCACGTTTAAAAGAAAGAAAGGGAGGATATTGTAGGATCTATAAAACCAGATTTCGCCTAGGGGATGGAGCACCAATGGCACGAGTTGAAATACTTTCAGAATAAAATAATAAAATCGAGCTGGTTATCAATAAGCCCTGCCAGCCAGAAGGCTGGCTTTTTTTATGGAAAGGACCTAAGGATGTGATCGAATTTAAGGGAGTAACTTTCTGGTTTTCCGAAGATGAAACACTCATCGAAAAAAAGGATGAAGTTCTTTGCAATGTTGAACTCGTTATTCCTAAGGGTGAGTTTATTGTTTTATTGGGAAGGAATGGTTCGGGAAAATCCACCTTAGCAAAACATTGTAATGGATTATTACTTCCTAAAAAAGGAACAGTCATCGTAGATGGAAAAAGTACCAGCCAACCAGAGTTTTTGTGGGATATTCGTCAAAAAGTAGGGTTGGTTTTTCAAAATCCTGATAATCAGATTATTGCTACCACTGTTGAAGAGGATGTTGCCTTTGGGCCAGAAAATCTTGGGGTGCCTCAAGATGAAATACGAAGGCGCATTGATATGGCGTTAAATATTGTTAGAATGAATGATTTTCGGAAAAAAGAACCCCATCTCCTCTCCGGTGGTCAAAAACAGCGAGTGGCAATCGCTGGTGTTTTGGCTATGCAACCGGAGTATTTAGTACTCGATGAAGCAACTTCAATGCTTGACCCCGAAGGCAGAAGTGAAATTATGACGCTTATTTCAGAACTAAGAGGATCAATGACCATTTTTCATATAACCCATTTTATTGAAGAAGCGGTTGATGCTGATCGGGTAATTGTTATGGATCAGGGTCAAATTGTTGCCCAAGGAAAACCAGCCGATATTTTTAATCAGAGAGATCAAATTTACGAATGGGGTTTGGAACTCCCACTAGTATCGGAAACTGCCTGGATCTTAAGGAGGGGGTTTCCGGAGTTATTTCCATCGCTTCCCCTTCAAGCCGAAGAACTGGTGGCTGCCTTGTGTTCATATGTTTAGAAAACGTTCATTTTAGTTATTTCCAAAATACTCCTTTTGAAGTTCAAGCCTTGCGAGATGTCACTCTCACTGTTGAGAGAGGAGAGTCGGTCGGTATTATCGGAAGAACTGGCTGTGGAAAATCCACTCTTATCCAACATTTTAATGCTCTGCTCTTTCCCACTCAAGGAACGGTTTTAATTGATGGCGAAAAAATCCCAAAAAAAGGTTTACAATTAAGAGAAATACGAAGAAAAATTGGGTTGGTATTTCAATATCCTGAACAGCAAATTTTTGAAGAAACCGTTTTTGATGAAGTCGCTTTTGGTCCACGAAATAATGGGATGAGTGGAGAAAATTTAGAAAAAACGGTAAGGTGGGCTTTGGAAAGTGTTGGTTTGGACTATCAGGACCTGTATAAAAAGAATCCTTTTGAATTAAGTGGTGGTCAGATGAGGCGAGTTGCCATAGCTAGTGTTCTTTCGATGCGACCTGAAGCATTAGTTCTTGATGAACCAACTGCTGGACTTGATCC
>JAGPGC010000133.1 GCA_018056205.1 Candidatus Atribacteria bacterium
CTTTCTTTCCATCCCGGATAAGGAGCATAGAGACTATCCGGACTAATATTATTAATAGCAACATTGCCCCACTCCAGGTTTTCGGCAATCCAACCAGCTCTTTTGATGTTACTGGTATAAACATAGGCAACTAAACCATAACGGGTACTATTCGCTTTAATAATCGCTTCCTCAGCGCTGGAAAAAGAATCAATAGCAACGATTGGTCCAAAGGGTTCATCAGTCATGATTTTCATGGTCGGGTTAACATTAGTTAAAACCGTCGGCTCAAAGTAATATCCTTTACTAAATTTTGCACCCTCTGGTCTCTTACCTCCACACTCCACTCGCCCACCATGGGCTAAAGCATCTTTAATAAATTCTTCCATTCGCTTAATACCTGCTTGATTGACCATCGGTCCACAATCGGGAGCGGGATCCTCAAAAGGATCACCGATACTGAGCTTTTTTGTCCCTTCAACAAAATTTTTAACAAACTGATCATAAATACTTTTTTCAACAAAAATTCGATTTACTGAATTACAAATTTGACCAGTATTTCGGAAGGCCCTTTTTACACCATCTTTTACTGCCCGCTCCCAATCAGCATCAGCAAAAACAATAAAGGGAGAATGTCCTCCTAATTCCAACATGAGTCGCTTAACGGTATGTGCAGAGGCTTTAATAAATTCTTTCCCGGTTTCTGTCGAACCAGTAAGAGCCACTAATTTCACCAATGGATTGGAAAATACTTCATTACTAATCAGGGCATTTTCACCGCTTACCACGTTTAAAACTCCAGCCGGCAAACCGGCTTCATTACAAGCCCGAACAAACTCAATTGTTGATAGTGGGGTTTCCCGAGAAGGCTTGACGATAACCGTACAACCGGCTGCTAAGGCTGGTGCAACTTTCCAGGAAATAAGGCTGACTGGATAATTCCAGGCTGCAACGGCAAATACCACTCCTACTGGTTGTCGTAGAGCAATACTTCTCAAATTTAAAGCATTAGGGGGAGGAACCTCACCTAAAATATTTACTCCTAAACAACCGTAATACTCCAAACAATCTGCTGCCCCAATGATTTCTTTCTCGGCGTCTTTGACCGCTTTACCTTGTTCTTTAGCTAACAGAGCACCAATCTCGCCAGCTCTCTCTTTCACTTTATCGGCTGCTTTAAAAAGTAATCGACTTCTTTCTATGGCTAACTTTTTTGACCAAAGTTTAAAGGCGGAATGAGCTCCATTAATAACATCTTTCATTTGGTTGAGTGTTACTTTTGTTACCGTCGCAAAAGCTTCACCATTGGATGGGTTGGTAACTTCAAAAAAACCTTCTCCTTCTTCCCACTTTCCATTTATAAATGAATGATAATACTGCACCCCTTAGATCTCCTTTCCATAATAAAGATAAGCCTGTTGGAAAATATCATGAAAGATTCGAAAATTTTTATACTGGTTTTCATATTCCTCAAATCGGCTTTCATCGGGAATAAAAACCTGTTTTACTTTTAACCAGTTATCAGCCAGTTGGCTAACGGTTATTCCACTTACCGCTGAAAAAGCCAACAAAGCCGCTCCGATGATTCCACCTTCTGATTCAGTAAGAGTAAAGACTTTTTTTCGGTAAATATCTGCTTTAATCTGGCACCACAAAGGACTGCGAGCGCCACCTCCAATAGCTGACATTTCTTCAATAGCACCAGAATACATCTTCTCGATTTCATCCAAACTCATTTTTAGATCAAAACCAACCCCCTCCATAACTGCTCGGGCAAAATGTTTTCTCTGATGATGAGGACGTAAGCCAAAAAAACTTCCTCGAGCTAAAGGAGAACCTAACAACCTTTCTCCCATTAAATAAGGAAAAAACAATAAACCATCAGCACCAGCAGGAACATTACTGGCTTCTTCATCAATCTCAGCATAGGAAACTTTTCTACCACTTTCTTGATTATAAAAAGCTTCTCGAAACCATTTTAAGCTTCCACCACCACTATCTAAAATTCCGAAACTAATCCAACCATCAATGGCGTGGTGGAGATTCATTAAATGTTCAGTTAATAGAGGTTGTGGACTTAGCACCGATACATCGGCAGCGGTTCCGGCTACATCGCAAGAGCGCCCTTCGCGAACCATGCCTCCGCCTAAAAGGAGGCATAACATATCACCAGCTCCACAAATGACTGGAATAGAAGGTTGGCAACCGATTTGAGCGGCGATATCAGGAAGCAATTTTCCTATTATTGAGTTTGAAGGCAAAATATCGGGAAGTTTAGATTTATCAATTCCAAATAATTTGACTAGCTCATTATCCCATTGTTTGGTTTTCCAGGAAAAAAGAAAGCTTCCCGAAGCTTCCGAATAATCGGTATATTTTTCCCCAGTAAAACGTAAGTTTAAATAATCCTTGGCAGTAAGAAAAATATCGGTTCGTTGATAGATTTCAGGGAGATTATCTTTGATCCATTTCATTTTTGGACCAGTCCAGCTGGGAATAATGAGATTGGCAGCGTGCTGTATTTGTTCTTGAGGCAAAATCTCTTCTTGGTATTGTTTACAAATACTTGCCGAACGCTTATCACACCAGATAGGCACCTTATCCATCAACAAGATCCCATGAGTATCAATTGGGACAACCGCATGCATTTGAGCACTTACCCCAATTGCCAAAACCTCCAGGTTGGGGTGTTCATGAATGAGCTGTTTAAGGCATTCTAAGGTCAACTCCCACCACTCATCAGGTTTTTGTTCAGCCCAACCAGGTTGAGGTGAAAAAAAATCAGTAGACCTTGATTGAATATCAATAATTGCTCCGGAATCATCAACCAGAGCTGCCCTCACACTCTCGGTGCCAACGTCGATAACCAGTAAACATTCGGGCATGGTGCTATCAACCTTCCTTTTTGATAGTTATCCACACATAGGAAAGGGGAAGGTGATAAGGATTCTCAGTCCGATGAAATTTAGCAAAAGGTATATAAACTACATCACCGGTTTCGGCTTCAAATTTTTCTCCATCTATTTCCATTATCCCTTTACCGGAGGTTATAAAATAAACCTCTTCCAGGGGAGCATGTTCGTGACCTCGGGTGCTGCATTGAGGATAAACAGTGGTATATCCAACCTTGATTCGCCCTGATTCCGTCTCGTTTTCCATTAATAGCAGGAGAGTATCTCGAGCCACATTACTTCCAATTTTATTCAGAATATCAGCGAAAGTATTACTGCCTTTTTCTGGTTCTGCTTCCAGTAAATTTCTTCTCTTGAGTATTTTTTCCAAGTCAATTACCTCCCATTTATTATTCCTTTTCTCGGTATCTATAATCCCCTGATTAAGATGATTGACGGGTTTTAGGTGGTCTTCCCTCTAAATAAACTCGATACTCATATTTGTCAGCTCGAATAACCGAGATTACCACTTCAAATGGTGTTCCTTCTTCTAAATAAGTAATCCGTAGGGTATGAAAAAGAGTAGTTTTTTCAGGTACTTGAAGAAGATCGACTTCAAGTGGACCGCTGTTATAAGCTTCTATGGTTTCAACTGCTCTTTGAAGTTTTAAACCATATTCTTCTTCAAGGATTTGGTAAAGACCCTTTTCACGAAGCATACTTTTTTTATCAGTGAGATTAGGGGTGAAACGAGACAATATATAATTACTCATAAAAGCAACCGGTATACCATCGGCAATACGCATTCGTTGGATGAGATAGACCTTTTCTCCTTTTTTGAGATTTAATAGCGCCGCAATTTTCTGTGGTGGATTTATAAGTTCAACTATCAGGCT
>JAGPGC010000134.1 GCA_018056205.1 Candidatus Atribacteria bacterium
GGTTGGTTTATTGCATGATATTGATTATGAAATCACTAAAGATTGTCCTAAATGCCATGGCTTAGAAGGAGCTCGAATTTTGAGCGAGTCTGGTTTTAATAGTACTATTGTATCGGCACTACGCTCGCATAATCCAGCAACTGGCTTTGTTCCGGAAAGTATTTTAGAGAAAGCTTTATATGCGGTAGATCCAGTGAGTGGTTTTATTGTAGCTTGTGCTCTGGTACATCCCGATCGAGCCCTGAGTAGTTTGGACCTTGATTTTCTTATTAATCGTTTCAAAGAAAAAAGCTTTGCTCGAGGCGCTGATCGCATTCAAATCCAAAGTTGTGAAACTCTTCAATTAAATCTAAGAGAGTTTTTACTCATAGCTCTGCAAGCCATGCAAAAGATTTCTACCCAACTTGGTTTGTAAACCAAGTCTTCTCTTAAATAAATTAAATTTACTTTTTCATCCTCTTGACAATCTGATTATCAAGTCTTATACTTTTGAACGTCAAAGTAAAACAATATCAAAAAAGGATTGGTGATGAGAATGAATCGTTTTGATCCCTTTCGTGACTTGACTCTTTTGCAAGATCGGATAAATCAATTATTTGATGATAGTTTAGTTCGACAGGAGAGACAATCTGCAACGAATGAAGCCTGGGTACCAATGGTAGATATATCTGAAGACGAGAATGAAATTGTCCTTTGGGTCGATTTACCAGGTATAAATCAAGAAGAAGTTGATATTACTATTAACGGTGATCAGTTAACTATAAAAGGCGAAAAGAAAATTAATTTGGGTAACCAGAGAAAATTTTTACGAAGAGAAAGAATAATGGGTCCTTTTTCCAGAACATTCCAACTCAATCTACCGGTCGAAACCGAAAAAATCACCGCTTCTTATCATAATGGAGTGTTGGAAGTACACCTTCCAAAACCGGTAGAAACTAAGCCAAGGAAAGTATCTATCCAGGCTGAATCACAAAAATAGTTTTATGTAGGTAATGTAATTATTAAAGAAGGGATGGGTTAAACCATCCCTTCTTTATATAGGTTGTGAGCAGAAAGAATTTTCCGGTAAAGGGGATGAGATTTCAATGGAATTTAAAGATTACTACCAAGTTTTAGGTTTAAATAGAAATGTAGATGAAAAGGAAATAAAAAAAACCTATCGTCGATTAGCACGAAAATATCATCCCGATCTTAATCCCGGAAATAAAGAAGCAGAAAAGCGTTTTAAAGAAATTAACGAAGCTTACGAGGTCTTAGGTGATCCAGAAAAAAGGAAACGGTACGACGAGTTAGGTTCAGCTTGGAATAGTTATGGGCAAAGAGATACTGAGCAATTTTGGAAAGATTATTATAACAAATATGGTGCTGGCGGAACCTCGTACCAACAAACTTATACCTCAAACTTCGAAACTGGAGATTTTAGCGATTTCTTTAAAACCTTTTTTGGTGATTTATTTGGAGGGCCTAGTTCTCGAACTCATACTACCCGTTTCCGATCTTCAAAAAGAACTGATGAGTGGATGAATGCTTATCCTGGTGAGAGCAAAGCAGAGGTCTCTTCTTATCCCGTTGAGATTACTTTTTTGGAAAGTATTTCTGGAACGCGTAAAAATATTCGTCTTGAATATGAAGAACCCTGTCCACAATGTGGAGGTCAAAACCAAAACTGTACCACCTGTAATGGTCGAGGGGTAGTCAGGAGAAAAAGGACGGTTGATGTTAATATCCCGGCTGGGATTCAGGATGGGGGGAAATTAAGGGTTCCTGGTGTTCTCAACGGACAAGATTTATATTTAGTAGTCAAAGTTCAGCCCCATCCTTTTTTTAAAAGAGAGAAAAGCGATATTCACCTTGACCTTCCAATAACTCTATATGAAGCTCTTTTAGGTACTGAAATTGAAGTACCAACTGTCAATGGTAAGGTTAAAATGAAAATTCCTCCCGAAACCCAAAACGGAACGACCTTACGACTTCGAGGACTGGGGATAAGGGATGAAAAGACGGGAATAAAGGGTGATCAGTTAATAAAAATTCGGGTTGTTTTGCCATCTCATCTTAGCGAAAAAGAAAAAAAATTGTTTCAAGAACTATCATCAATGAGGAGAGAAAATCCCCGATCCAATATTTTCCTATAAAGTTTAATCCAAAGGGAATAGGGGATGGTGTTGGAAAGATGAGAAAAAATACAAAAAAAGATGAATATTTCGAAATTGGCTTGGTTGCTCAGATGACCAATTTACATCCTCAAACACTCCGATATTATGAAAAAATGGGGATTCTCAAACCAAATCGGAGTCGGGGAAATGTTCGATTGTACTCTTACCAAGATGTTGAAAGAGTGCGGCAAATCAAGACTCTGACTCAGGATATGGGGGTTAATTTAGCGGGAGTTGAGATTATTCTTAATTTAACCGAACAGATGGAGGTCATTCAAAATCAATGGGCAAAAGAAAGAGAAAAAATGAGGGAACAGATTGAAGATTTAGAAAAGAAAATATCTAAAGGGGGTGAAATATCGCTATGAATTTTGAGCAGTTTACTGAAAAAGCCAGAGAAGTAATTGGTTTAGCTCAAAATATTTTATTGGAATATCATCATAATCAGTTGGATGTCGAGCATATCCTTTTAGCTTTGGTAAAACAACCGGAGGGAATTACCACTCAAATTTTGGAACGTTGCCAGGTCTCTCCTGAAATCATTCAAAAAGAATTAGAGGATTCTTTGGAGAATAGGCCTTCAGTTTATTTTCAATCGGGTGATCAAGCTCAGATCTATATAACACCACGAGCAAAATCAGTTTTAGATGGAGCTGTCGAAGAGGCCAAGCGTTTGAAAGATTCCTATGTGGGTGTGGAACACCTTTTAATTGCAGTAGTCAAAGAGGAAAGTGGTTTGAGCTTCCGTATTTTAAAGAACTATAATATAGATGTTGAAAAAATTTATCGAGCCTTACAAGAAATTCGAGGAAAAAGGAAGGTAGATGATCCTTATGCGGAGGGACGCTATATGGCATTAGAAAAATATGGTAGAGACTTAACTCAAGATGCCAAAGATGGAAAATTAGACCCGGTTATTGGGCGAGATAATGAAATAAATCGAGTTATTCAAATTTTAAGTCGACGAACTAAGAACAACCCAGTTCTTATTGGGGATCCCGGTGTTGGGAAAACTGCCATTGTAGAAGGTTTGGCTCAAAGAATTGTTCAGGGAAATGTTCCAGAAAATTTAAAAGGTAAGCGAGTGGTTATTCTTGACATGGGTTCACTATTGGCCGGTGCAAAGTTTCGAGGAGAATTTGAAGAACGCTTAAAAGCAGTTTTGGAGGAAGTTCAAAAATCAGAAGGTAAAATAATTTTATTTATTGATGAACTGCATACGGTAGTAGGAGCTGGAGCGGCCGAAGGAGCTATTGATGCTGCTAATATCCTAAAACCCTTGTTAGCACGAGGTGAGTTACAAACCATTGGTGCTACTACCTTGGATGAATATCGAAAATATATTGAAAAGGACGCCGCCTTAGAAAGGCGTTTCCAACCGGTATTTGTTGGTGAACCCAGCGTTGAAGAAACCAAAAGTATACTTCAGGGGCTTAGAGATAAGTATGAAGCCTACCATAAAGTTAAGATAGGAGATGATGCTCTTGATTCGGCAGCTGAACTATCAGCAAAATTTATTAGTGACCGTTTTCTTCC
>JAGPGC010000010.1 GCA_018056205.1 Candidatus Atribacteria bacterium
GTACTAAGGATAACATTCGATATGGTAATGAAGATTATTTTCGGCAATATGCGGGTTTATCTAGGGAAGCTGCTCAATATTTAGTTGATCAGAAAATAAAAGGAGTAGGAATTGATGCACCGAGCATTGATCATGAACCTTATGATAGCCATCGAGTATTTTTGCCTGCCGGAGTTATTATTTATGAATTCCTGACTAACCTTGAGCATCTTTTAAAAAAAGAAGCATTTTTTTATGGATTTCCGTTAAAATTTAATAAGTGTACCGGGTCGCCGATCCGTGCTGTTGCTCAAGTAAAAATGGTTAAAATAGGAAAATAATTAAAAAGTTTTTTATTTTCATCTGGTTTTAATCATGAGGAATAGAACCAACTTCATCAAATCAGTCGTCTTCGAACTAAAAAACCATCTTAAATTTTATTTTGGGAAAGATGTTAATATTATCTAAAAAAGTCATTGAAAAACATTAAACTTTTTCAACTTGTTACCGATATATTAACTAATAATAATAGTAGAGAAAAAGAGGAGTACCAAATGAAAATTTCGGAAACTCAAATAAAAAATGTTATAGGTATATATAAAGAGAAAAAAATGAAAAAAAATTCGGAAACAATTAGGGATAATAATTATTTGTTTAGCAATCCTTCAATTTTTCTAGTTTCAGCAGATTTGAAAAAGTATCATGATAAATACCGTGAATTACCGAATATTCGTGAAAATCTTGTTCAGGACTTAAGGGATAAAATCCAATGCGAAACCTATCAAGTTCACGGTATCGATGTAGTAAAAAAATTGATAGGGCGAGAAGCTGCTGATTTGCTGGGTGATATTTCAGAAAATAAATGATCCTTATGCTGAGAAGTACAACCAAATGTTTTATTTTTTGGTTTAATTCTTAGAAATTCTTCTTTTATCCACCTTTTTAGTCTACTGAATTCTTCTTATATCAATCCTTTATGGAGTTATTTAATTAAATCAATAAAATATTTATAAATCTGATTCATATTAGTTCATTAAGCCAAATATCACCCTTAATATTCTCTTATTGAGATGTTCAAAGGTGGAGATTGATAAGGAATATTTCAAATTCGTTGAACGTTTGTTTTTTAATAAAGATATACAACTATGATTTCAAATAGGGGGTTTAGAGCTCTATGAAAATGATAAGTGTTTTCGTTTTGATGGTAATGGTTATTACTACCTTTTCTGGTACGATATTTGCTGCGGGAAAACCTGCACCTCAATTTCAACTCCCTGGTCTTGATGGTAAAATTTATTCATTAAATGATTTTTTAGGAAGGCCAATTATAGTTAGTTTTTTCACCACCAAGTGTGGATATTGCGCTCAGGAACTTCTCTTGCTAAATGAAATCTATCATACTTATAAAGAAAATACCGGTCTTCAAGTCATAGCTATCAATCAAGGCGAAAGTCAAGAGGCTATTCAAAGAATGTTGCTTAAAATTCCTTATGATTTTCTGACTTTATTAGATCAGGAAGCTCAATTGGCGGGACCTTATCAGATATTTGGAGTTCCAACCGCCTACTTTATTGATCCACTGGGAAATATTGCTGATTATATCATCGGGGCTACCAATCGTGAAAATGTTATGAACAAGTTGAGTCGAATCACTTGGTATCATGGATTAAGGCCGATAGAAATAGAGAATCTTATAAAAATTTCACCTCAAATAGAATTGCTTGATTTCCGTTCCGAAAAAGAAAATCCCTTTCCTGATAAACCGAATGTTAACTATCATTCTATGATTGATATTAATCAAGTTTTGGATACTTTTGATAAAAGTTTAATTTTTTTGGTTTTTTCAAATGATGATAATAACAGCCGTGAGCTCTGCCAACAAATGGCTCTCAATGGATATCAAAAAGTATATTATTTATTAAATGTTAAGGATGAATAATGATTGGAAAACCCTATTTTGGTTTTCCCTTTCTTTGATCATATTAATAATTTTTGTAATGATTTTTTGGTTTAACACCTCAGAGGGATCAAAAACTTTACAGGTGGCGTTCGTTTCTCCAACCCCGATCAACCAAGGCACTTTGATTATTCAACTTGAAAAAGCTGAAATTAATAAGGTAACCGATTCAGGAAAAGAATGGGAAATCCATACTGAAGACCTAAGTAAAGATGATAAAAATATTTATTTAAAAGGTGTTCAAGGTTTTTTGTATAAAAAGAACCAACCACAGTATCAAATTCAAGCACAAATAGGGCAAGTATTTCTTGAAAATTCTGACGTTCGGCTTGAGAAGGTTAATTTAACGCAGATTGATGGAGGTGGTTTTATCACTGGTGAGTCTTTGACCTGGCTTAGTGGTGATCAATTTATGAGAGTTGAGAATGTTTTGGTAGAAAGAAAAAATTTGTTTATACAATCAAAGTATTTGTGTTACGATTTATCTAAAGGTATTCTTACTTTTCCAGAGGATGTGGTTATTACTTTAAAAAACGAGGGGAATTTATGAGAAAGAAAAGTATTTGGTTAGTTCTAATTTTTATTTTATTTCTTTTTTTATGGGTTAAAGTAGGAACTAATGCTAATGCTGCTCAAAGTTCATCCGATGTGACTTTGAAAACCTCTTCGGCTGAATATGATGAAAAAACTGGCATTATTTATGCTAAAGAGCAATCTACGATTCAATGGGAAGGAGTTACTATGATTTGCCCCTATCTCGAGGTGGATACTATTAAACAAGAAGCAAAAAGTGAGGGAGAAATAAAAATCATCTGGGAAGATAAAACAGTTTTTTCTCAATCTTTGCATTTTTTTGCAAAAGATAAAAGAGTAGTTATGGATGATGTCCAGGGGAAAGGCAAGGATTTTAGTTTTCAGACCAAAAAGATGGATTTTTTGTTAACTCCAGGTAAAATTATTCTCACTGGTAGCCCTCTTTTATTAATAAATAATTTTCAAATAAGACCTCAGCAGATTGATTATAGTATGAATGAAAAAAAATGGTTGGCTTCGGTGGTGACCATCCTTAGGGAGGGGTGGACTGGTCAGTCAAAAAGTGCTTATTATCAAGAAGGATCAAGCTTTATTGTTTTAGAGGGAGATGCTACAGTTATAAAAGATGGCAACCAATTACGGGGAGAAAAAATTCTTATTGATGTTAACACTGGAAAAGTAAAAGTGGAAGGAAATGTTGAAATAAATATAATGGCAATTGAAGGAGAAGAGACCAATTGATTCAAGAAAGAGATTGGCAGTTGTTAAGAGGTGAAGGATTAGCCAAAGAATATTCCAAAAAGAAAGTGGTTCAAAATGTTAATATTCAGGTTGCTCGGGGAGAAATTGTTGGTTTACTTGGACCAAATGGAGCCGGGAAAACCACTACTTTTTACATTATTGTTGGTTTGATTCGTCCCAGCGGTGGCATAGTTTATCTCGATTCCCAAGAATTGAATCATTTACCCATGTACTTGCGAGCTCGATTAGGTATTGGTTATTTAGCTCAAGAACCATCAGTCTTTCGTAAATTAAAGGTTCAGGAAAATATTGATTTGGTTCTTGAAATGCAAGGGTTAAAAAGAAGCGAAATTGTAAAGCGGCGAAAAGAATTATTAGAAGAATTTGGAATAAGTCATTTGGCAAAGACAACAGCCAATCTTCTCTCTGGAGGAGAAAGAAGACGGCTGGAAATTGCTCGTTCTTTGGCAACGACCCCATCTTTTGTCTTGTTAGATGAGCCTTTTACCGGAATTGATCCAATTGCGGTTGAGGATATCCAAAGTATTATTAAATACCTTAGTCAGAAAAATATTGGTGTACTCATTACTGATCATGCGGTTCGAGAGACCCTGGCCATAACCGATCGAGCTTATATTATGTTTGATGGTAAAATACTAATTTCTGGAACTTCGGATGAAATCATTTCTTCTGAAATAAGCCGAAAATATTACTTAGGCGAAAGATTTAATATGTAAAAAGAATGAAAGTATTTGATTGGTATCTGCTCAAACAAGCACTTCACAATTTTTTTCTCGGAGTAGCTCTCTTTTTAACAATTCTCACGGCTGGAGATTTGTTATTTCGACTAACCCGGCTTTGGCTTCAATCTAAAGTACCATTTATAACTATTTTCCAGGTTTTCTTATACAGTCTTCCTTCTTTTTTAATTTACGTTTTTCCTATATCGGTGCTCTTATCGGTTCTTCTGACCATGAATCGAATGGCTGCGGATAGTGAGGTTATTGCTCTAAAAGCGTCAGGTATCAGTATGAAACGTTTGGTGATTCCCTTCATTTTATTAGGGATTTGGTCTTGTATTCTCACCATTTATATACAAGAAGAAGTATTACCGACTTCCTCTCAAAAATTACAGAATTTAATGGGGGGTACTTCGGTAACCAACTGGCTATTTCAAGAAAATACTTTTTTCCGCGATCAAATAGATAAATCTCAGGAAAGAATTTTTTATGTTAAAAAGGTTGATCGAGAGAAACTACTTCTATCTGGAGTAATTGTTCAGGAATATGATCAAAATGGATTAAAACGAATTTTAAATGCTGATCAAGCATTTTTAGATAATGGGAAATGGGTGTTTATTAAGGGAGTTATGTATGAAGTTGGTTTAAGTGGTGAGGTGGAGAGAGTAGTACGTTTTGAAAAAGAAGAAATGTATACCCGACAAAGCATGGAAGAGGTGCTGAAAAGTCAGAAAAATCCACAAGAAATGAGTTATAAAGAACTTCAGGAATATATTGCTCAAGGGCAGGAAAATTCAGGGCAAAAATATCGATTGCAGCTTATGCTATGGCAGAAAACGGCTATTCCTTTTGCAGCGATCTTTTTTGTCTTGATAGGAGTTCCTCTTGGAATTGCCTCGCCTCGTTCGGGGAAAATTATGGGGATAGGGATGAGTATTTTAATGGTATTTGGCTATTATGTTTTATTTTCTATAAGTGGAACCATTTCTGAAGGAGGCGGTATGTCTCCATTCTTAGGAGCCTGGTTAAGTAACATTTTCACTGGTATTATTGGGGTAGGTCTGATTCAATATAAAGAAAAATATTAGGTAAAGGAGAATTCCATTTGGATTTTTCTGGTTTCCTACTGATTATTTCTATTATCGTAATAAGCGGGATAATTGCTTATTTGGGGGATGTTTTAGGAAGGCGAATTGGCAAACAACGTTTATCGATATTAAAACTACGGCCCCGTTATACAGCAATTTTAATAAGTATTATCACTGGAGTTATCATAGCAACCATTACTTTGGCTATATTAACCATCGCTTCAGAAGATGTGAGGACAGCTTTATTTGGCATGAAAGAACTGAGAGAAAAACTTGAATCTTTGGATTTTGAGGTTAAGCAAAGAAACACAGAATTAGAGGTGATGAGAAAGGAAGCGGAAAATTTTCAAAAGAGAATTGCCGAACTGGAACAAAAGGAAAAAGATTTAATTCTATCCCGATCCCAATTAGAAAGTCAGGTCGAAACTTTAAACGGAAACATACATGATTTGGTTGAGCAAAGGGATAATCTCAATGAGGAAATCCAGTCTCTTCAATTAGAACTGAGAAGAACCCAAGAAACCATTATGGCAATTCGTCAAGGTGAAATTGTATTTCAAGAGGATGAAGAGATACTGAGAGGGCTTGCTCCAGCTGGATTAACCAGAGAAGACGCGGAAAATTATTTACTCACCCTATTACAAAAAGCTGATGAATTAGCTTTGAGAAGAGGAGCAGGAAAGGATAGTTCTAACCAGAGATCAGTTTTTGTAATCGGCGATAATTTTGATCAAGCTTTAGAAAAACTGGTATTATCTCAAAACCAAACGGTTATTCGACTGGTATCAGCTCTCAATACCTTAAAGGGAGAGCCAGTTATTACCCGTTTTTTGTTGGATGATAATAAAAAAATCTTTAATGCTGGTCAGTTAATTCATCAAAAAGAAGTGATTATTGATCCGAAACATAGCAATGTGGACCAAATTCTCGCTGAAATCTTGAGTGAATTGAATACTGTGGGGGTAAAACAAGGTATTATACCACAGAGAGGTCGGATTGGTTCGGTCTCTGCTCTTAACCTAACTGATGTTAGTCGTCAACTCTCTCAAATGAGTGATAAGGTTTTGATCAATGCTATCGCAGAAAGTGATATATATACGATTGGTCCATTACGAGTTCGCTTAGAAGTTGTGAAGGATTAAGTTCCAAAGTGGGAAAGACACAAATGATAAAATCGTGGTTATAAAAATAATACTGGAACATAATTCGGTATCAAGAGAGTAAATTGAAGCTAAAGCAAAAGAACTCATAAGGGTGGGAGTGGCTGATTGAAGAACCATAACTTGTCGTATTATTGATTCAAAATGGATAAATCGAGTCAATATTAAAAATAATATTGGTAAGAGTGCTAATTTGATAACTGTAGCATAGAGTATGGGAATTAAACCACTTGATATATTTTTTATTGATAGAGACAAACCAATGGCAATCATAATAACCGGAACGGTTGTTTCAGCTAAACGGTTTATGGTATCCATGAAAACCGAAGGGATTGGCATTCCATTGAGTAGCAAGGCGAGAATAAAGGCTAAAAACGGTGGTAATTTTAGAATTTCCTTAAAGCTGGAAAGAGCAAATTTATGATACTTACTATATACACAAAAAGCTACACCCACGGTATAAACTACTAAAAAGTTTCCCATCTGATCAAAGAAAATCGCTGGTGGAAGTGCTTTTTCTCCCAATAAAGCTATTACAAAAGGATACCCGAGAAAAGCAGTGTTTCCAAAAGCAGCCCCCATGGCAAAACTGGTACTACTTGATGGGGAGAGCTTTAAGCTGTATTTACCCCAACTATAAGAAAGTAGAAAAGTAATTGTAATGATAGAAAAAGCCAATGGGGGAATTTTCCAGTATGAAGATTCAATTTGGGCTGGTTGTAAAGAACGAAAAACCAAGCAAGGGAATGAAATATATAATACAAATTTATTCAAAAGGGAAGCAGTTCCCTGCGGGAATATTTTAAGTAACTGCAGAACAACGCCGAGACCTATTAGGATCAACATAATCAATAGAACGTGGTACATATTTATAATTCCTTAGCTTGATTGGTTAAAATTCCAATTCCCTCAATTTCTACATCTACTCTATCTCCGCAATATAAAGGTCCAACTCCTGAAGGAGTACCAGTTGCAATGACATCACCAGGAAGTAATGTCATAATCTGAGAAATGTATGAAACCAACTCATATATCGGAAAAACCAGGTGTTTGGTATTTGATTGTTGTCGAATTATACCATTCACCCGAGTAATGATTTGAAGACAATTAGGATTTATTTTAGGAACTATCCACGGACCTAAAGGGGCAAAAGTATCAAAAGATTTAGCTCGGGTCCATTGTCCATCTATTCTTTGTAAATCACGAGCGGTGACATCATTAAAACAGGTGTAACCAAGAATATAATTGGGAGCTTCTTCGACGGTTATATGATAGGCAGTTTGTTTTATCACTATGGCAAGTTCACCTTCAAAATCCACCTGATTTGATTGTGGGGGGAGAACAATAGTTCCCTCCGTTTCAAGAGCTGTAGTTGATGGTTTTATAAACAAAATTGGATTTTCTGGAACCTGGTGGCCGAATTCTTGGATATGATCGCGATAGTTTAAACCCACCGCAACAATTTTTGAGGGGAGAGTAGGCAAACCTAATTTTATATTTGAGAGGTCAAAAGATTTCCCGTTTTTTATTAATGAGTCAAAATAAGAATTGGAAAGTTCTTCAACAATTGGTTCATTTTCCATGATACCCCAAGCCCACTGATTGGTATCGGGTTTTTGAAATCGTAAGTATTTCAAACAGAGTCACTCCTTTAAACAGTTTTCGTAATTATTTAGAAAGAATTCGAATAATTGCTTCTCCTACTTCATAAGTTTTGGCGGCTTCATGTTGGTTGGGAATAGGCTTCAGGTCGTAGGTTACAAATCGATTTTCTCGGATGACTTCAGCAACGGCTTTCTCTAATTTTTGAGCTTTTTCATTTTCACCAATATACTGAAGCATCATCATTCCGGAAAGGATCATAGCAATAGGATTTACTTTATTTTGGTTTTTATACTTTGGAGCGCTACCATGCGTTGGTTCAAATACAGCATAATCAGTTCCAATATTGGCTCCGGGTGCAACTCCTAAACCTCCAATCAAACCAGCTCCTAAGTCGGAAATTATATCACCATAGAGGTTAGGAAGAACTAAAACATCGTATAATTCAGGCTTTTGCACTAATTGCATACACATGTTATCTACTATTCGGTCCTCAAATTCAATATCAGGGTAGTTAGTTGCAACTTGGCGAGCAACTTGAAGGAAAAGACCGTCAGAATATTTCATAATATTAGCCTTATGGACAGCGGTAACCTTGTGTCGGTTGTTTCGTCGAGCATATTCAAAAGCAAAAGTAATAATTCGTTTTGAACCGAAAATAGAAATTGGTTTAATGCTTAATCCAGCATCGGTACGTATTGAATGGCCGCTTAATTCTTTTATAGTTTTAATTAAGCGAATAGTTTCTTCTTGATTTACTTCAAACTCAATTCCAGCATATAGATCTTCGGTATTTTCCCGAATGATAACCAGATCGATATTTTCATATCGGGAGCGAACCCCCGGATAAGTTTTGCAAGGACGAATACAAGCAAAAAGGTCCAATTCCTTACGAAGAGCGACATTTACACTACGAAAACCAGTTCCAACCGGTGTGGTAATTGGTCCCTTAAGAGCTACTTTATTCTTTTTTATAGATTCGAGAACCTGATTGGGCAGTGGGGTTCCATATTTTTCAAGAACGTCGGACCCAGCTTCCTGAATATCCCATTCCACTTCAAGTCCAGTTGCTTCGAGAACGTTAACTACCGTTTTGGTAATCTCAGGACCGGTACCATCTCCTGGGATGAGAGTTATGGTATGTTTCATTATTTATCGCTCCCCTTTTAAACAACTTTAATTAAGAACAAAGTATTTTAGACTGTAGAAATATGTTAAAAAGCAAAGATTTAAGAATAATTCTTGTGCAATATTAATAAATATAAAGTTTTTTTTCAACCATAGAAAGTGATATTCCAGTAAGTCAAGTAAAAGCTTAGATTGCTAAAGAAATTTAAAAATAACCAGCGAGTTGGCAACTAAACATAAAAAAATTTTGTTGGCTTGATAGTTTTTAAACTATTGAAAATCTGGTTTTGAAAGGTTATACTTCACAATTGTCAGAATAAGGACTTCTTGAGCATTGATTCAAATTTTTTTCTCCCAAGGATGATCGTTCTTTTTTTGCTCCAATTTTGTATTTTTGTTTTCCTTAATCTAAAAAGCAGGAGTTGATTATTTTTGCAAAAAAATAACTCTTTAACCAGTGTATTCAATTTGAACTACGATCAAATTGATTATTTAATTGAGCAGTATGATACTCCACTTTTTGTCATTATCCAGGAGAAATTAATAGATAACTATCGGGCTTTTCGGTCTTTTTTCCCCGGGGTTGAGGTTTATTATGCATTGAAAGCAAATCCTCATCCTTATATCATTCAGGTTTTAGGGGAAATTGGTTCATCGTTTGATGTAGCATCACTTCAAGAAATTCAATTAGTTTTAAGCAACGGTATTTCCCCACAGCGCATGATATTTGCTAATACTATCAAAAGAAAGAAAGGTATTAGGTATGCCAAGGAAAATGGTATAAATCGCATGACTTACGATAATTTTGATGAAGTGGGTAAAATAGCCCGAGTTTTTCCAGAAGCATCGGTAATATTGAGAATTAAAACACCTTCGGTTGGAAGTCGTATTAATCTATCATATAAATTTGGTGCTGAACCTACTGAAGCACTGGATTTATTACTCAAAGCCCAAGATGCTGGATTGAATCCTATTGGTATCAGTTTTCACGTAGGTTCTCCCTGTAATAATATTGAAAATTATATTGCTTCTCTAAAATTGGTGGTGGAAATTTTTGAACAAGCGGCAACCATGGGGATTGAACTTAAGACCATCGATATCGGAGGGGGTTTTCCCCTTCAAGTATATCAAAGTCAAAATAATGAGGTGAGTGTTGAGTCAATCGGGAAAGTATTAACACCTTTACTGTTTGAATATTTTGGAAAAGAATGTACTTTTGTTGCCGAACCAGGTAGGAGTTTAGTAGGAAGTGCGGGATTGCTGATTTCAAAGGTTATTGGACGGGCGAAACGCTCAGGCAAAAACTGGTATTATTTAGACGATGGATACTATGGGACTTTCACCGCAATTCCTTTTGATAAATCAGTTTTTGAATTTTATACACTTAAAGAGAATAACGAAAAATATCCTTGTATACTAGCAGGGCCAACTTGTGATTCAATTGATGTTATTGCTGATGGAGTATTGATGCCGGAAATGGAACTGGATGATCTGGTAATCGTTCCCAATATTGGCGCCTATTCATGGGCTTCAGCGACAACTTTTAATGGCTTTGAAAAGCCCAAAGTGATTCTATTTTGAAATTTTTTGCTAACCATTAAAAATGGATAAATTTCTAAAAATAAGAATAATAGGTGAATAAAGAAATTATTAAACAAAACGAATATTGAATTCAGGGCAGACCGGTAAACAATACCCGCAAGCTAAACATTTTTCTAAATTAAGAGAAGGCCGATCGGGTCCCATAGTGATTGCTCCAGAGGGGCAGGTTTCTGAGCATAATCGGCATTTACGGCAAAAATTAAGTATAACTGGTTTTTTTTGTTTTCGGTCTAAGCAGCGGTTTAGTAATTCTTTAGGGACTTTTTGTTGGTTAAAATGGAGGAGGTGAAAATCTAATTCCACTTCACGGACTACACCTATTGCAATTGAGCTTATTTCTCTAATATTACGCGCGAATTCAATAGCATCGAATAGGCGGTCAATGCAATGTCCACCAGCAAGGGCTTTCATTGCATAAATTCCTTTTCCTCTCAGATAGGCTTTTTGAATGGCTTTGATCATCGTGGAAGTGTTACCTCGAATAATACCCATTCCATCGATATTAATTATCGGGAAAATAATATCGATATCAGGTTCTTCAGCAGCTTTCTCAACAACGTCGACAGCATGAGTTGATATCCCAATAGCTTGGATAATTCCTCTTTTTTTGTATACTTTTAAGCATTCGAGCGCACCCTTTCTTTCTTCAAAAACAGCTGGGGTTACTCGAGCAGCATGGAGATGAAAAATATTAATCATAGATCGACCTAATTCTTGTTGGGCTTTATTAATGCTATTTTCCATATCTTCGTAAGTTGAGGCTGTAGATTTAGTGGCTATAATTGCTTCTGGATAATTGGCAAGAGCCTCTCGAAGATAAGGGTAGGTTTGGTAAGTTTCAGCGGTATCAAAAAAATTTATACCACTATCCCAGGCTTTGCGAATCAAGTTGGCTCCATAATCTATTGGAACATTTGCTTGAAGAGGTCCCATGGGGAGGGTACCAAAACAAAATTCGGTAACCCTTAAATCCATCTTTCCCATTCTGGTTTTTTTCATACTTATATCATCCTTCCCTGGGTATTGAATTTGGTATTTTATTATAGTAAAAATTAAAAACAAAAGTTATTGTAACACTTTTGTCATTGAATTTAATAAATATCATGTGTCAATCTTTTCTCCCTAACCTAAATACCTCAAAGAAAAGGTTACGTGCTATAATAAAAAAATTCATAGTAGATATTATTACTTCTTATAAATAAGTTAGTCTCAATTTATTTAATATAGTGGGAAGCATAATTATGGAGTTAAAGTTTAATTAATCATTAAGGGGAGGTTTCTTTTTAAAACTGTTTTACGTCTAAAAATATTTTTGTAGTATTAGCTATTAGTTACGAAGGAGATAGTTATGGCAGTTCAAGCCTATATACTCCTACAAGTTCAGGTAGGGAAAGCACAAATAGTAAAGAAAGAACTTGCTTTGTATCCTTGGGTTCTTAGAATTGATCGAGTGATGGGTCCTTTTGACCTTATTGTCTTGGTTGAAGCTGAAAATAACCAAGAAATTGGGGAAAAATTTCTGAAGGAAATTCAAAAAATTAAGGAGGTCAAATCTACTTTAACATGTCCAATTATATAATTTCCCTAAAGCTTAGGTATATTAAGATATTTTAGCTAGTAAGGTAGGTCTTAATAGGGATCATTCTTAATAAGTTTATTATTTAATTTCCATCATTTTGAGGGGTTTTAAACTGCCTATAGTATAGAATAAGATGGAAGAATTTAAACAATATAAGCTTTGATAAAGCAACCAAGTATGCAACCTAAGATTCCCTTCTACCTATCGATCATTCTGAGGAGTAGAGCAGCCTTCGGCGTAAAGATAGAGTGGAGGAGCGGTTGATTTTTTCTATCATTCTGAGCGGTGCTTTCCCGCGTGAGAATCACATCAGACCTCTCCGTCATTCTGAGCGGTGCTTTCCCGCGTGAGAATCTCATTTTTTAAGTATTTATAAAAAAATGTGAAAGGATGAGACCCTCACGGCTTCGGAATACGAAGCCTCAGGGTGACGACATTTTTTACTCATCACTCGTTACGTTATTTTCAGGACAGGAAGGAATTGGTCATGGAAAATTCGTTCGTTTTTCGCTTACCGAGAGAAATATTTTTTGGAACTGGTCAAGGGAACGATGTTGGGAAAATGTTAATAAATATTGGGGGAAGGGCATTAATTGTAATTGGACGAAAATCGGTTAGGGAAAATGGTACTCTTGATAAGATTACTCAATCTCTGGATTGTAACGGATTGCTGTATTCGATATTTGACCAAGTTGAGCCTGAACCTTCTCTAACTACTGTGGATAGAGGAGCTGAGCTGGCCTCTGATTTCAATTGTGATATGGTTATTTCACTTGGTGGGGGAAGTGTTCTTGATTGTGGGAAAGCTATAGCTGGATTACTGGGAAATGGAAAAACTATACGACCATTTTTTGAAGGTGTTCCTTTAACCCAACCCGGTGTTCCTTGGATTGCTCTTCCGACTACGGCCGGAACCGGCTCGGAAATGACGAGTAATTCAGTGTTAACCGATATTGAAAATAGGATAAAAAAAAGTGTTAGAAGTCCTTTTTTAATAGCCCGATTAGTAGTTATTGACCCCAATTTTACTTTGTCAATGAGTCCTTATCTGACAGCCGTTACTGGAATTGATGCTTTAATTCAAGCAATCGAAGCTTATACCAGTCCTCATTCTAATCCAATCAGTGATATATTAATTTTAGAAGCTATTGAACTGCTTTGGAAGTTCCTACCAAGGGCAGTTCAAGATGGGTCAAATCTCAAAAATCGTGAATATGTTGCCAAAGGAAGCATGATGAGTGCTATGGCATTTGCGAATTCTTCATCTGGAGCAGCACATGGTTTTTCCCACCTTATTGGACCAAAATTTTCTATATCTCATGGAGAAACTTGTGCGGTTTTGATGCCTCATGTTATCCGTTTTAATCGGCAAGTATTTTATGAAAAATATTCTTGCCTTGTTAAAAAGTTGGGTATTAATAAAGTTCGAGAGAATGATCCCTCGGAAGATTTAGCAGTTGCCTTTGAAAATTTTCTTGATCAAATTCATTTACGAAAAAGGTTTAAAGATTTTCAAGTACCATATGACGAATTATTGGCGGTTTTAAATTTAAATAATATTGGGAAAAATATTACTGAAAATCCGCGGCCTTTCCATTCATCTGATATGATTGAGTTACTGAAATCATCCTGGTAAATATTTTTGGTAAGGATCTTTCATTATAAGGTAGACCTTGAAACGTTTTTCAGTTATTATAGAAGTAAGAGAGAGGCGTTTTTAACCAAGAGGTGATAGAATGAAGGAAATGTTAGAACAAGTTGGCGAATTGATGGCAATTGCAGCCCGAACAGCTCCTAAATCAGGTGGGAGTGATTATGTTCACATTCGGGTAATAAAAGGCAGTGATGTCCAGAAAATAGGAGAAGGGATGATTCAATACGGACAAGAAAAGAATATTCCAGGTTTTGTCCGTGATGGGAAAAATGTGGTAGCATCTGAAGTTTTAGTATTAATAGGGATTAAGGATGCTGCAGTTATGAACTTGAATTGTGGAGCATGCGGGCATGATAATTGTCAGGAATTGCAGATGGTTGAGAAAAGTGATTTTAAAGGGCCTCAATGTATTTTTCGTTTACTTGATTTGGGTATTGCTCTTGGGTCAGCGGTAAAAACTGCTTCGTTATTAAATGTTGATAATCGAATTATGTATAGAGTGGGGGTATTAGCGAGAAAAATGGGTTATACTCAAGATGATGTAGTAATGGGGATCCCTCTCTCAGCCCAAGGGAAAAATATATATTTTGATCGAAAAGGGTAGAGGTGGGCCTATGCAAGGTATGTTAAGAATTCAAGATATAATTGGTTTGATTTTAGCGATTTTAATTGTTGCCATTTTAATCAGTATAATTCTTATTCTCCGTGAAAGCGCTCGGGAAAGAAAACTTTGGAAAGAAGAGAATGAAGACTCTGAAGAGGAACCCAAAATAAAAAGGCGGCTTTTTACTGAAAAAAAGATTAACTTTCCTATCAGAGGAAAATCGGCTCCTCCAACGGCAGAAAATGAATTAAAAGAAATAGAAGAAAAACGTCAGTGGCAAAGAATTCCACGAGAAAAAGAATTACCACAAGAAGAAGTGAAAATCAAAAAAGAATATGTTGCACCTCCAGAAACAAAAATAGGTTTTGAAAACCAAGATATTAGACATTTTGAAACCGAGGAAATTTATGGTAAGCCTGAAGAGGAGAAAGTTATTCCCAAAATACCTCTGGTTGATCAAAAGAAACCTCAGGAACCTCGACAGGCAATTATCGAACGTGGATTGAAAAAATTGCAAGAATTTAATTTAGATGCTAAAAACTTAAAAATTAATTTAAGCGAAGAAACCATTGATTTTTCACCATTATTGTGGGATATCAAGGAAAAAATCCAATCGGGGGAACCCCTGGGAGATATCGTTATCCATACAGTATTCAAAATCATTCCTGGTTTATCCGGGGAAGATGTAATCGAAATGTATCGTTCTGGAGATGTATCAGTTGTTGAAAAGTTAGAAGCCCGACTAAGATCGAAGGAAGGAAGAGAATTTTTAGTAGCCTCTATTTATTTATCTCATTTTATCATACCAGAGTTAGATCGTTTATTAAGGAATGGTACTCTCTCGGGAGAGGAATATAATTTGCTTAAAGCATTGAAATTTGTAGATCGATCAACCAAAAAAGATTTTGCTCGAGCTGTTTATGCCCAAATTGTTGAGGGTTCAGAAGAAGATAATGTATAATTAATAAGTTGCTGTAGATTTTTAGAAAAGAAAAAATGTTTAAAAGGAAAAATGTAGTACCAACTTGGTTTCAAAATGTTGACCTCGGTCAGAAAAGAGTTTATGACATTAAATGGGCCTTCATCATAATTATGGTTTTTGTTTTTTCATTAATTGTTTTTTTGGGAATATATTTTTATCCTACGGCAATAAATGATTATTATGTGTTTCAAAGAGTAAGGGATTTGTTTCTATTACCTGATTAAATTTATTTAATTTAGAAATGATTAAGAATCACAGATAAGATTTAGTTGGGGGGGTGATTTTTTGAAAAATTGGCCTTCACTTATTATAGCAATTGTTGCAATCATTCTATCTTTAGTGATGTTTATACTTTTATTTCCAGTGAGAGGAGGGCTTACTGAAACAGTAGGAGAGTTGAAGGTAGTTGAAGAGAGTGTGAAAAAACATGATGCTACTTTGTCAGAGATAAATGAAAAAATTTCTGCTCTTCCAGATTTTACTGCTTATGAAAGAAACATTGCTGAAATTGGAGATAGGTTAAATAAAATTGGTGAACAAAGTGAACAACTAACTCAAAAATTAAAAAGTTTAGAGAATCTTGGTACCCAAATAGAAATAGTTGATCAAGCCATCAACAATTCTATTAGCCGAATCGAAGTATTAGAGAAAGCTCTTATTGAATTAAGGCAAATAAGCGAGAAGAAAGATACTCAAATCTCCGAACTTACTACAAAGTTAAATCAACTGGAAACTTTAAGTACCGAAATTCCCCTCATAAAGGATCAAATTATTGCTTTAAATGTAGATCAAAGGTTTGCCGATACCGCACAGAAAATTGAATTTCAGAATAAAAACCTACAAAAACAGATTGAAGCTTTAAAAGTTGAGTTTGAAGAAAGCTTGCAAAAGAATGAATCAGAAAGACTTGCTTTTATCGAGAAATTAGATTTTTCTCAAAAAAAGGTTGAAGAACAAAAACAAGAACTGGTATCTTTCCAGAGCAGTTGGGAAAAGGAGTTGGAAACATTAAAAATTGAAAATGAAACGAGATTGAGCCAAATCCAAGATAAACTTAATACTCAACAGAACTTAATCCAAACCAGAAT
>JAGPGC010000135.1 GCA_018056205.1 Candidatus Atribacteria bacterium
CCTATGATTGCTGCCTCTGAAATCGGAGTATTTCGCACTCTTTCACTACCAAATTCCTGCCATAGTCCCCGGGTTACTCCATAGGCTCCACCATATAAACCGATATCCTCTCCAATCAAAATCACATTGGGATCATGATTGAGTTCTTCCCTCAAGGCTTCATTTAAAGCGTCGCGGTAAGTAATATTTCGTAAATTCTGATTATCACTATATTCTTGAAAAGAATGAACGACTTTTGCTCCTTTTTTCCTCTCTTTTTCAGCAAAATCTTCTTCAACATAGACATCTTTGACTATTTCTTCCAGTGGCGGGTAGGGGCTCGTTTCAGCAAATTCAACTGCTTCAGTTATTTCATTTTCAACTTCTTCATCAACTGCTTTAATTTCTACTTCAGTGGCTAAGTTGTTTTCCAGTAACCACTTTCGAAACCGTTTTATTGCATCCCGTTCTTTCCATTGTTTTTCCTCATCTTTGGTTCGATAAGCACGGGGATCGTTTTTGGAATGACCTAAATAACGATAGGTTTTACATTCAATAAGAGTTGGCCCTTCTCCACGACGAGCTTTTTCTGCAGCTTGTTCCACAGCTTCTTTAACCGCCAAAACATCCATCCCATCTACTACTACACCCGGCATTCCATAAGCTTGAGCTCTTTCTGCTATATCTAAAATAGGAAAGGCTTCTCGAACTGGAGTTGACATAGCGTAGAGGTTATTTTCACACACATAAACTACTGGGAGTTTCCAGGTAGCCGCCATGTTTACAGCTTCATGGAAAGCTCCAGTGTTTGCTGCCCCATCACCAAAAAAGCAAACGGTGACCTTGCCAGTCTTTTTATATTTCCCGGTTAAACCAGAACCAGTTGCAATCGGGATCCCACCTCCCACAATCCCATTAGCACCAAGATTACCAGCATTAAGGTCGGCAATATGAAGCGATCCCCCTTTCCCTTTGCAATACCCAGTAATTTTACCAAACAACTCAGCCATCATTTCCCGTAAAGTGGCACCTTTTGCAATACAATGACCATGCCCACGATGGGTTGAGGTGATATAATCGTCTGGATGAATTGCATTGCATGCTCCAACTGCAACGGCTTCTTCAGCTATATAAAGATGGGTTGTCCCTCGAATTTTGTCCTGGGAAAAAAGATCACTTACTGTCTCTTCAAAACGTCGGATGCGGAGCATATCCTTATACATTTTAAGTAATTTATCTTTTGAATCCAAAGTAACCACCTCCAAAAAATTAGGCCAGCCACAACCAGTCATGAAAAATTAATCGCCAAGTATTGCAGCTTAAATACCTTTCCAAATAGATGTCATTGCTAATCATTTTATGGTTTAACTATAATCTTCAGATAATTCCCTTTTTCTGCTTCGATTAACATAGCAGGAAGTTCTTCTAAAGATATAACTTTACTAATGATTTGAGATGCATTAACTCTTTTGCCTGCCATTAATTCAATACACATATTAATATGGTTTGAGGTTGTTCCACTGGTTCCGTGAATAAAGAGTTCCTTGTAATGTATGACATTGCTGTCAAGGCTAACCATATGATCATCTTTTGGTAAGCCTCCAAAAAAGTTAATATGTGCTTGATTAGCTGCTAAGTCAATCGCCATTTCTTGGGCTTGACGAGCGGGGGCGGAAATAATAACAACTGAAGGACCAATTCCATTGGTAACTTTCATGAGTACTTCTTTTAGATCTTCCTTCATCGGATTCACATAAACATCAGCACCAAATTGACGAGCTAAGTTCAAGCGACCTTCCTGAAATTCAGAAATGATGACTTTCGTTGCTCCAAGGATTTTTGCTAAAGAAATATGTATACAACCTATCGGTCCAGCACCAATTATTAATACATGATCGCCAACACCAACCTGGGACAACATTTGACCATTTAAAGCACAAGCCATAGGTTCGGCAATAGCAGCTTCTTCCAAAGCCAAGTCGTCTTTAATCAGGATGAGATTCCCTCTTCGAATGGCTTTTTCTGGAATTCGCATATATTCAGCAAAACCCCCAGGGTAATAATAACCAAAAGCCTCGTAATTCTCTTTAAAATTAAGGCATAGATTAGTCAGCCCGCGTCGGCAGTAAAAACATTCACCACAAGATACGATGGGATCCACAGCTACTTTATCTCCAACAGCATACCCTTTTACATCTTTGCCAATTTCAGCGATAGTACCGGCAATTTCATGGCCAATAATTTGAGGAATTTTAACCCCATGATGTCCATGACGAAAAATTCTCATGTCAGTACCACATATTGCACAGGCACCAACCTTGAGAAGTATATCTCCCGGTCCAATTTTCGGAAGGGGACACTCTTCAATTCTCAAATCTCCCGGTCCATAATAAACAGCTGCTTTCATTTACTCCACTCCTCTCAACCCTTCTCTAAGAAGGTTATAAGTAATTTCCTAAATTTTTCTAAAGCGTTCTCGAAACTTTTGATACGATTGGATAATCTTCTGACCAACTTCTGATTCAGGATCAAGATCACAAACCATCTTAATAACTGCCTTAATTCCTTCATTTTTAATCATATTCTGGAGTTTTACCGCATCGGTATCTTCTCTATAATCATAATTTAACGCAACTCCAGCCACATCTAAAATTGCGGCTGGAAATACCCCTTGAGATTGGCAAAGAGTAATAGCTCCAATAATCCGGTCTTCCTTGCCAAGTTTACGAATGGGATCTCTTCCAACTCGATATACTGTATCCATAAGAAGTGGATTAAAAAATCGTTCTTTTAGGTCCTCTACAAATTCATTTTCTTCGTCCTGGTCCAAATCTGGATATTTACGAAGGATTGAAATTGAAGTTTCATTAAGTGCTTCATCAAGAAGATTTTTTATTTCACTATCCGAAATTGCCTGATGAATATATTCAAATCCTTTTAAATAACCAAAATAGGCTAAGGTTGCATGGCCTAAATTGTGAATAAACAACTTTTTATCAACCTCAGAAGGAAAATTTTGAACCGGTTTCAAGCCGGATAGTTCTGGGAAAGATCCTTTCACCGCCTTTGCATCGTAGGGAAGTTTATGATAGGCTTCAGCAACAATAAATAGCGGATCATCGACACCAAATCGTTTATCCATTACCGGAACCATACGAGCAACTACCGTTCCAACAAAACCAACCTTCTCCTGGAGAAATTTTTTTCCTTCAGTATTTAAATAGGCTTCCACTTCATTTTTGAAAAATTGAGGAGCATCTTTTAAATTTTCACACAAAAGAATATTGAAAGTTTCGGGATTTTCCTTTAGACGAAGCTGGATCCCATCGGCTACCAAAGGGGCAATTGCCGATAAGTTTTTAACTCCCACTGCTGTAAAGATGACTGGTGATGTAGCAATAGCTTTCGCTATATTGTTTTTCTCCTTGGTGTGATAGGCAACCAAATTGTCTATAATTAAATTTCTCTCTTGACCATTTTTTTCCAATAATCGAAGAGGATAGTTTAACCGTTTATTAAGAAGATTAACCAGGTCTAAAGAGGCTTCGACAAAAACGATACGATATCCCGATTCCCATAGCAGATGACCAATAAAACCTCTACCAATGTTTCCTGCTCCAAATTGAACAGACTGATTCATTCATCAACCTCTCATTTCTTCAAAATTTACGAGTGTTTCCGAATAAACTCCATAACATCA
>JAGPGC010000136.1 GCA_018056205.1 Candidatus Atribacteria bacterium
ATGAGACTTGACCGCAAACCGAAAATAATCATTAGTCATTCCCCAAAAATCACCCAGCAGACGAACAATGAACCCTTGCTCATTAAGGAAAGAATAAAAGTAGTTTGGATTAGTTTTGATTTGAACTGTATAAAAATTGACCAGGGAAGGTTGCAATTCAAAAAGGTTGGTTAGCTTTTCCCAGCTCTCCTCAATATATTTTTTTTCCTTTTTAAGTTTTTGCAATGTTTGGGAGTGAAAATCTCGAAGATCGGTACTGGCAAGCAAATCCAAAGTAACCGTTAACAGAGAATTTATACTCCAGGGTTCAAGGGCTTGTTCCCATTTCTCAATCAATGATGAACCAGCCAAAAGAAAACCTCCCCGTAGCCCAGCAAGAGAATAATATTTTGTAAGAGAACGGATAATGATTAGGCTTTCATTTTCAGTACTCAGATGAGGTAAAAAAGAAGTTTTTTCTTGAATAAATTCTTGAAAGACTTCATCAACCAGCAAGGTCACTTTTTGTTCTCGGCACCATTGCAGTAAAACACCTCTTTCATCACGGGAAAGACATTGACCTAAAGGATTAATAGGATTTCCCAAAACCACCATATCAGGCCTTAGTCTTTTAAGGTGAGACATAATATTAGGGAAGCTTTCCCACGGCCAAGGATTGCTATGAATAACTACCTTGCCTTCCAGTTCAAAAGCTCGAGCGTATTCAGTAAAACACGGTTCTAAAATGAAGATTTTTTTAGCCTGCTGGCGACGAGCTACTAAGTAAATACCCTGAGTAGCCCCGTTGAGAGGAAGGATTAAATCCTGATTTAAATTATAAAGCGATGCTATTCTTTTTTGATAATATTCCCAATCCAGAGGAGGATAACAGGAGATGTATCGAAACCAATCGTTCCAACGTTCATGCAAAATTGAAGGTGGACCCCAGGGGTTTAAATTCACGCTAAAGTCCAAGGGATATTTGCCTTCTAACTCCATTTCTATCAATCGACCACCGTGGATAGGTTTTTTCATTATTCAACCAGAGCAAAAGAAGAAATTAAATCTCCTTCATACAGTCTTACCAGGGTTATACCCCGAGTTGCACGTCCTTGAACTGAAATTTCACTACAATTAATTCGGATTAGGGTGCCATTTTGTGAAGAAATTAAAATCTCCTCTTGGCCGGAAACTAGTTGAATACCAATAACCTCATTATCCGGTTGGTTAAATTTCATTAGGATGATGCCTTTCCCGCCTCGATGGTGAACTGGAAAATTCTGCATTTTTACTCTTTTTCCCATTCCTTGGGAAGAGATAATCAAAAGATCCAAATTATGATTTAGGATGGAAGCACCTACAACCCGGTCTTTAGCTCGAAGTGATATTCCCTTCACGCCCCGACTCGCTCTTCCCATGGAACGTAACTCTTCTTCGGAAAACGAGATGCCATAACCTTTAGCAGTAGCAATCAAAACCTTATCCTGACCATTGGTTACAAATACTGCGGAAAGCTCGTCTCCTTCATCAAGATTAATTGCTTTTATTCCTCGTTTAGTAATTGAGACAAACTCGAGAAGGTCGCTTTTCTTAACTATCCCCTTGGCAGTGACAAAAAAGAGGTATTTTCCTTCTCCAAAATCCCGCAGTGGTATCATATTAATTACCTTTTCTCCATCTTCGAGCTGAAGTAAATTCACTAGATGGACTCCTTTAGATTGACGCTGCATTTCAATTAACTGATAAGCGGGGAGCTGAAATACTCTTCCTCGACTAGTAAAAAAGAGAATTTTATGAAGGGTCGTTGTTACAGCAATTTGGCTTACTAGGTCCTCTTCTTTAGTAGTGATACCGGTCACTCCTCGACCACCTCGACCTTGGCGACGATAGGAGGAAAGAAGTACTCTTTTGACGTAGCCATCTCTGGTAAGGGTAATAACGACGTCCTCTTCAGCAATAAGATCGGTCAAATCAAGGGGTTCGGCTTCGTCAACGATTCGGGTTCGTCGTGCATCACCAAACCTTCTTTTTAAATCTAAAAGTTCTCTTTTTATCAAATTCAATAGGCTTTTCTCATGGGTTAATATATCCCGAAGCGAGGCAATTTTTTTCTCTAATTCTTGATATTCCTCTTGAATCTTTTCTCTCTCCAGAGCAACTAATCTTTGTAGCCTCATTTCTAAAATAGCTTGCGCTTGAGGATCCGAGAACTGAAACTGTTGGATTAAACGATCTTTTGCTTCAACAACGTTTTGGGAGGACCGAATGGCTTGAATTACTTCGTCTATTATGTCTAAAGCCCGCAGAAATCCTTCCAATATATGAATCCTTTCTTCAGCGTTCTTCAGTTCATACTTACTGCGCCGGGTCACTACTTCTTTACGATATTCGACGAAATGGCGAAGAACATCAGCTACTCCAATTACCTCAGGTCGACCATTGACCAATGCTAAAAGAATAACTCCAAAGGTGATCTGGAGAGCAGTGTGACAAAATAGATAATTCAAAACAAAATTTGGATTGGTAGCATTTTTTTTCAATTCCAGTACCACTCTTATCCCATCTCGGTCTGATTCGTCACGAACTTCACTAACTTCAGCGATTTTTTTATCTATGATAAGTCGGGAGATTTCTTCGACTAGAGAAGCTTTGTTGACTTGATAGGGTATTTCACGAATGATAATCGCCTTTCTATGTCGGTCTAAGTCTTCAATTCGAGCATCTCCCCGTAGGATTAATTTGCCTCGTCCTTCACGGAAATAATCATTAATGCCCTTGGTTCCAACTACCAATCCATAAGTGGGAAAATCCGGTCCCGGCATGTATTCTAACAATTCTTTCCAAGTTGATTGTGGATGATCAATGAGATATATAGTAGCATCGATTAATTCCGAAAGGTTATGGGGCGGAATGTTGGTTGCCATTCCAACTGCAATGCCGGTTGCCCCATTAGCTAAAAGTTGGGGAAAGTTAGCGGGTAAAACCAATGGCTCCTGCATTGATTCGTCGAAATTTGGTATATAATCAACGGTATCTTTATCAATATCCAAAAGCATCTCTTCGGCAATTTGATCCATCCTGACTTCGGTATACCTCATGGCTGCCGGTGGATCGCCATCAATCGACCCAAAATTTCCGTGTCCATCAATCAAAGGGTAGCGGTAGGTAAAAGGTTGAGCCATTCTTACCAAAGTATCATAGATGGCCATATCACCATGAGGATGATATTTACCTAATACATCACCAACTACCCGAGCACTTTTTTTGTAAGGTAAATTATGTCGGATGCCCATTTCATTCATAGCAAAAAGAATTCGACGTTGTACCGGTTTCAATCCATCCCGAGCATCAGGAAGTGCTCGCCCGACAATCACACTCATAGCATAATTTAAATAAGCATCCTTCATTTCATCTTTTACGTCTACAGGAACAATGTTCCCTTTTTCTTCCGGCATTTAATTCCTCCAAAAATTATTTTCCTTCAATTATATGTCGATATTTATTACCTCGTGGGCATGTTCACGGATAAAATCACGGCGAGGATCAACTGCGTCTCCCATTAAAATACTAAATATTTCTTCGGCTTCAATCGCATCCTCAATGGAAACCTGTTTAAGGGTCCGGGTGTTTGGATTCATAGCTGTTTCCCAGAGCTGTTCTGGATTCATCTCTCCCAATCCTTTATAGCGTTGTAT
>JAGPGC010000137.1 GCA_018056205.1 Candidatus Atribacteria bacterium
CCAGAACATAATTTCAGTCTTTATTGGAGGAATGCTTATTGTTTAGCATCCCTCCAATAATATGCTTATATTACTTCCCAATCAATTCCCAATATTTCGCAAACCATTTTTAGTTCTTCCACGTAATCTCCATAAACAGCATGAATATGATTACAAGGAAATTTATCAATAAATTTATCAATAGAGGTATCCAGACGACAAAAAACATGAGGCCATTCAATTTGGGTTCTAGTCATAATATCTTGATTGGTATTATCATCAAATTGGACAAATTCTCCAGTGAGAATTGCCATCCAATAGCATCCATTTTTTCTACCTAAGCGAGCCAGGGTAACTTTACCAGGGTGAGCTAAGTGGTGAACAGCTGCTCCTCCTGCTGGAAAGTAGAATGATTCAGGGTAAAAAATCACTTTAGAAAGATTATCCTGAAAATTGAAGCTGGCTCCTGCGAAATAAGTGGCATGTTGTCCAGAATTACAAAGATCGAGTATTTGATAATCATCATGCCAATGACGAATATCAGCAAACAAAACTGGAGTTTGGGCTAATTTCTTTAAGATTTCCATAGTTAAGGCAGCATCCATATCTGCTTCGGTAGCACAAACGATAGGTTCTTTCGGACCATCAAAATCATAAGGATCGTTGAGAAAAGCTTCAGCTAGGTCCATGGTACAAAAGTTGTTAGTAAGCTCTGGTTGCCCTTTAATACCGCAAAAATCCAGATGCATCTCTTCACAAAGAGCTTTAATTGCATAATAAGAAGCAATTTGTTTCTTAAGAATTTCAGGAGTTAGTTGTTTACCATCGTATATTATTTTACCTACGTTTTCTTCACACCAGTGAAAAGCTTTTTCAACCTTTTCTTGAGGAATGGTTTGGGCTTTCCTTACTATTTCCCATTGATCAATATGTTCCACATCAACTCCGAATATCTTAGCCCATAAATCTGCACCTACGGTGGCAGTATACATACCCATAGGTCGACCACCAAAACAACCAAATGTTTCCCCCCGTAATGATTTGATACAAGAGGCGGCATTGATAAAAGTAGTTACCTTTTTCCAGATCTT
Source organism: Candidatus Atribacteria bacterium (assembly GCA_018056205.1). Lineage (GTDB taxonomy): Bacteria > Atribacterota > Atribacteria > Atribacterales > Atribacteraceae > Atribacter. Next base: position 1,071 of record JAGPGC010000137.1, read on the forward strand.
CTCATCTTCAATATCACCGGAAATCCTCCAATATGGTATGCCTATGTTGGCCAACGCTCCGGAACTAGCCAGCATTCCCACTAATCCAGGGTATCCGGGGTTAATATTGGAAAGGCAAAGATAGGGGGGAGGAACAAATTGAGCAGCTAAAACAGTAAAGTGAGGCCAAGCCCAGATGGCATAGTTAAAAATAGTACAATCCACATCACTTAGCTGCATCTTTTTTCCTGCCTTTACGGCAGTTTCGTTGGTCCAAGGGAGTTCATCTGCCACTATTACTTCGTGTCCTGCTTCTTCTAATTTTTTAACCAAATTATTTTGAAATTGAAGATTCATAGAAAGAAGCTCTTGATGAACCGGGGGTCTTCCATCGGAAAAAGTAATTATACCAATTCTACTCATCGAAATCCTCCTTTTTTAAATTTCTTGTTAAAAGAAATCGATTACTAATTGATTTTACTTTATTTTACAAAATTCTGCAAGTTTATCTTTCTCTTTCAAATCAAAGCTCTTATCTTGTATCAATTATTTCCAGGTATGTTCTCTTTATAAATCTTTTGATAGTATTATCACACGCCTATTTTAGCAAGCTTTAAGAAAGTTCTATACGAGATTGACAAAACAAAAATAAAATATTGATATCGAAATCGGTTACGGAAATATAAGATTTATATGTCTTATAAGAGATAATAAATAAAAATATTAAGATAAGTTATAGCCTATTACCCTTATATTTACTTTTTTCTAATTGTATTATATTAAATTAGCAATCGATTTCTTGACAAAAATAAATGAATGATTTAGCATAATTATTAAAGTTTCTTGTTATTGAGGAGGGACTATGTCTGAGGAAATATTACGTGTTGAGAATGTAACCAAAAAATTTCCAGGGGTAATAGCTTTAGATAAAGTTTCCTTCAATCTGAGGCGAGGTGAAGTTCATGCATTAGTGGGAGAAAACGGTGCGGGAAAATCAACCCTAATGAAGATACTAAGTGGAGTATACCAGCCAGATGAAGGAACCATTTATCTTAAAGGCCAACCAATTGTTTTTCATAATCCCATAGAAGCACAGCGAGCTGGTATTAGTATTATCTACCAAGAACTGAATTTAATGCCCCATTTGACAGTTGCCCAGAATATCTTTATTGGAAGAGAGCCTCTTAAGAAGGGTGGTCGTATTGATGATAAGAAAATGAGTGAAGATGCAGCTGCTATACTTAGCCAACTTCATGTAGATATTGATACCAATATTCCAGTTCACCTGCTTCCTCTTTCCAAAAGGCAAATGGTTGAAATAGCCAAAGCTTTGTCTTACCAAGCAGAAGTGTTCATTATGGATGAACCTACCTCAGCTTTAACTGAAGCAGAGATTGAAGAGTTGTTTAAAGTTATTCATCGGCTTCGAAATCGTGGAGTAGGTATTATTTATATTTCTCACCGACTTGAGGAATTAAAAGATGTTGCGGATCGAGTAACCGTGCTACGAGATGGGCGATATGTAAGCACAGATGAATACCGATCAGTTACAATTGATCAGATTGTGAGCAATATGGTAGGGAGGTCTTTGGAGGAAAAATTTCCACCAAGAACTTCAATCCCAACTGATAAAAAAATATTAGAGGTTCGGAATATAAATAGAGCAGGAGTATTGCATAGTATTTCTTTTGACCTTTATCAGGGCGAAATTTTGGGTATGGCTGGCCTTGTAGGAGCAGGAAGAACTGAGTTAGCCCGGGCGATTTTTGGAGCGGATCCAAAAGATGAGGGTGAGGTTTTTCTTTTCGGAGAAAAAGTCAATATTTCTTCACCAACTGATGCTATTAGGGCTGGAATTGGTTATCTTCCGGAAGATAGAAAACTGGCTGGCTTGGCACTTGAAATGCTACTTATTGAAAATATTACTTTAGCTAATACTGAGGAGGTATCTAATAATTTAGGAGTAATTTCAAATAAAAAGGAAAAGCAGGTGGCTGAGCAGTATGTAAAAGAACTTGATATCCGTACTCCCAGCGTTTTTCAAGTAGTGAAAAATCTAAGTGGTGGTAACCAACAAAAAACGGTATTAGCAAAGTGGTTATTTCGCAAAGCTAAAGTGTTAATTTTTGATGAACCTACTAGAGGAATTGATGTTGGAGCTAAATATGCCATTCACAAGCTTATTGACAGCTTGGCTAGAAGTGGAGTGGGAGTTATTATGATTTCTTCCGAGCTTCCCGAAATTTTAGGTATGACCGATCGAATTTTAGTTCTTCATGAGGGGCGGTTAGTTGGGATCCTTCAGACTAAGGAGACTAATCAAGAGGAGATATTGAATTACGCTGCTGGTTTGGCTTCTAATGCCTCTAGTAAAAATAGAAATAACTTCATAAAGGAGGGTTAAGTTATGGCTGAAACAGTATCACAAATAGAAAAAGTAAGGTATATGATGCAGAGGTTTATCGCGGTTGCTGCACTTGTAGTTTTGTTTATTGCTTTTTCATTAATTACTGATAAATTTTTTACTATTCAAAATATTCTTACAATTGCTCTTCAAACCAGTACCCTTGCCTTTATGGGTATAGGGGTAACTTATGCCATTATCACTGGAGGTATAG
>JAGPGC010000138.1 GCA_018056205.1 Candidatus Atribacteria bacterium
GCTCACTCAGGACAAAGTCGCCTTTCCGGTGAACCTTATATTGTCCACCCCTTAGCAGTGGCTAATATTGTAGCTGATCTTAGAATGGATGATAGTACCATTGCTGCCGCACTACTTCACGATGTATTAGAAGATACCAATATTAATGACATTCAACTAACTGAAGTTTTTGGAAAAGAAATAACCCTATTAGTTAAGGGAGTAAGTAAGTTGAATGTCGGTTTTCATTTCAGTTCCAAAGAAGAAGAACAGATTGAAAATTATCGTCGTCTTTTTATTGCTATGGCTGAAGATATTAGGGTTATTATTATTAAATTAGCCGATCGTCTTCATAATATGAGAACCCTGAAATACCAATACCGGGATAAAAAAGAATTGATAGCCAGAGAAACGCTGGAAATATTTGCTCCAATCGCCCACCGCTTAGGAATCGGTATGATTCAAACCGAATTAGAAAATTTAAGTCTATATTTTCTCGACCTGGAATCTTATTGTAACATTCAACAGGGTATAGAAAAAATTAGAGATTATCGAGAAAAACAAATCCAGGAAGCGACGGAAAAACTGTCTCAAAGGATTCAACAAGCCAATTTAGTTGTTGAAATCCAAAGTCGCTTTAAGAATATTTATAGTATCTATTTAAAAATCAATCGTCAAAATGTGAGCCTTGAAGATCTTCATGATTTAATTGCCTTACGAGTAATTACTAATACCGTTGAAGAATGCTATGCAGTGTTGGGGTTGGTTCACTCATTATGGGTGCCAGTAGCAGGAAGATTTAAAGATTATATCGCTCTACCCAAATCTAATATGTATCAGTCTTTACATACCACAGTAATTGGTCCTGGTGGAAGTCCAATGGAAATTCAAATTCGAACCAAAGAAATGCATCAGGTGGCTGAATATGGGATTGCTGCCCACTGGCGATATAAAGAGGGAAAATCTGCTGATTCAACTGATGCTTTTAATGAACGCATGGCTTGGTTAAGGCAAATATTAGAGTGGCAACAAGATTTGAAAACTACCCATGAATTTGTTGAAAGCCTTAAGATTGATCTTTTTGATGATGAAGTTTATGTATTTACTCCTAAAGGAGATTTAAAAAAGCTTCCTAAAGGTGCCAATCCAATTGATTTTGCTTATCTCATTCATACTGAGGTTGGGAATAACTGTATTGGCGCCCGAGTTAATAAACAAATTGTTCCACTGGATTATGAACTAAAAAGTGGAGATATCGTTGAAATAATTTCCTCTCGATCTGCTTCCGGTCCAAGTTTAGATTGGTTAAGAATAGCTAAAACACCAGCAGCACGAAATAAAATACGAGCTTTTCTTCGCAAAAAGAATCGAGAAGCCAATCGAGAACGAGGAAAGTTATTCATGGAAAAAGAACTGGAAAAATTTTCCCTTAAAGCCGAAGAACAAAATCTGGTGAATGCTAAAATTACCGAATTTATGGAAGCCAATAACTTAAAAACTATTGATGATTTGTATGTTTTAATCGGTGAAGGTCGGGTAACAATTCGGCAATTTATTGGGAAAGTTGTTCCTTTTGAGATTCGAAAACGTTTTCAAGCTCGGCACAAAGCAGAAACCAAAAAAATTGTCCAAACCACTGGGGATGGTGTAATCATTCAGGGAGCATCGGGTTTGGCTGTAAAGTTGGCTCGATGTTGTACTCCAGTGCCAGGTGATAAAATTGTCGGTTATGTTACCTTAGGGAAAGGTATTACAATACATCGAATAGATTGTCATAACTTGGCAAGATTAACCCAGGACGGAGACCGCATGGTAGAAGCAGAATGGGATGAAAATTTTGGTCATTTTTATGATGCTGGATTGGTAATCGACGCATTGGATCGTCCTAAGCTTTTGGTTGATATTACCAATACCGTAGCCAATTATGGTGTAAGTATTCGATCGGTTCATGCCCATTCCATGATGAACGATGCCCGAATATATTTAGTTATATCAGTAAAAAATAAGATTGAGTTGGATAATTTGTTCCGAGAAATTAGAAAGGTTTCCAATGTAAGAAATGTACGGAGAGGAGGAATTTTTGGTTTACGGTGAGAGCACTTATTCAAAGAGTAATCAAGGCACGGGTTTTGATTCATGGAAAAATAATAGGTGAAATAGGAAAGGGAATGGTGGTATTTTTAGGGGTTGGGAAAAACGATGGTCAATCGGATATTAATTTTATGGTGAGAAAAATACCTCAACTTCGGATATTTGATGATAAACAAGGAAAAATGAATATTAATCTGAGTGAAATACAAGGCGAGATTCTTCTTATTTCCCAATTTACCCTTTATGGGAATTGTCGTAAAGGACTTCGACCAAGTTATGATGAAGCTGCCACACCTCAAGATGCTCAGATACTTTATGATCAGGTTGTCAAGGATCTGCGTGGTCAGAATTTGAAGATAACCGAAGGGGTTTTCGGGGCGATGATGCAAGTTGAATTGTGTAATGATGGCCCAGTGACAATTTTGCTTGATAGCAATGAAAGGAGACCTACATGAGTAACGATGTGAAAATCGAAGTCCATGCCTTGGGTGATTTGATGACTAATTGTTACTTTCTTCATGATTATCATGAAGCTATTCTTATTGATCCGGGAGGACCGTCTCAAGAGTTGATAGAATGCCTATCTTCTCAAAGTCTGAGTTTAAGATATATAATTAATACTCATGGTCACATTGATCACATCCGAGGAAATGATTTTTTTAAAGATTATTTTCCTTTTGCGAAGATAATAATTTATGAAGCCGATGTAGTCTACCTCAAACACCCTGAGCTTAATTTATCAGTAGAATTTTCTCAACCATACCATTCACCAGAACCAGATATTCTTATTCGTGGGAAAAAAGAACCTTTCGAACTGTTTGACGAGGAGGTTTTCTTTTACCATAGCCCTGGTCATACCCCGGGAAGTATGTGTTTATCATTCCCAAACCAAAATTGGTTATTTTGTGGCGATACACTTTTTGCTGGGTCGATAGGGAGAACAGATCTACCCGGTGGTTCATTTGAGGATATTCTTGAGTCTCTAACTATGATTTTGCAAACTTTTAACGATGAAACCAGAATTTTTCCTGGTCATGGTCCAGAAACGACCATTGGGAATGAGAAGAAAATGAATCCCTATATCCTTGAATACCTGAATTGTATTAATTAAAGCCTTTCATCTTTTTATTAAACCAGTTTTACCTCGCATAACAGCACCTGATGATAATTAAAAATACATTTCTTAAAACCGTCATTTCTAAGAATCCAACCGCTCTTTGTTTGGGCGACGTGACAATCTCATCCTTTTATTCATATTTTTTAACCATTTTTTAGGATAACCATTAAAAATAGCAAGACACCATCCCCGTCGCTAAGCGCCACCCCTCCAAGAAGGGGAATTGTTTAATTCATTCCCTCATTGAGGGAGGATTTAAGGGAGGTGTGCCTTTTTAGTTTTTTACTCATCACTGTTTACTCATCACTCGTCACGGTATTTTCAGGATAGACCTTCATGTTGCTTTTAGCCGCACCAGATAACAATGAAAATAAGTATCCCCCTCACCCTTACCCTCTCCCACCAAGGGGCGAGGGAAAAAAATAAATAAAAGAATGAAATAGTTCCTTCTCCCTGGATGGGAGAAGGTGAGGATG
>JAGPGC010000139.1 GCA_018056205.1 Candidatus Atribacteria bacterium
TTATTATTCAATGGTTTAACCTTTAACTCCTATGACCTATAATATAAAAAGATAGGTGGCTTAGTTTTAAAGTACCTAAATTAATAAAAGGGAGGTTCGTGCCATTATGAGAAAGGTCGGATTTATTGGATTAGGAAATATGGGGAAGGGTATGTGTAAGAATTTGATACTGAAGGGGAACGAGTTAACAGTTTTTGATATCAATGAGGATGCAATGCAACCTTTTAAAGGAAAGGCCACTTTGGCTAAATCCCCATTGGAGGTTTTAAAAAATAGCGACGTTATTTTTCTTTCTCTTCCCAGCTCTACAGTAGTAGAGAAAATTATGAATGAATTTCTAAATGAGGGGGTTCGTGGGAAGATTTTTGTTGATACCTCAACCAGCTATCCCATGTCAACTCGTTCACTTTATGCGAAAATTAAAGCTGCTGGAGGAGGTCTGGTAGACTCCCCATTAATTGCTGGTCCAGCCGAAGCTGACCGGGGTGAATTGATTGCTGTGGCAGCAGGAGACCAAGAAGATGTCGACCAGGTAGATGACCTCCTCCGGTGTTACTGCAAACATTACGATTATGTAGGGCCATCGGGAAATGGACATTTAATTAAAATTGCTCAAAATTTTGCCGGGCTTTCACAGGCACTTATTTACGCTCAGCTTTACCCGATTATCGCCAAATACGGTATCGATCCCCCAGAACTCTATAAATCTCTCAATAACGAAGTATTTTCCAATTGGGTTTTCCAATTTTATAGCGAAAAATATATAAACAAAAATTACCGCATGGACTTTGCCCTGGAACTTGGACTTAAAGATTTAAATTATATGAAAAGACTTTGCGATGATTTGAATATCCCTGGATTTATCTTAGATGGTGCCATAGATCTCTGCCGTGTCGCTCTTAAAGAAGGTAGGGGAAAGAAGCTGGATTTCAGCCATGCTGGAAATACCATGTATGAGTACGTAGGGTTAGAATAGATCCCCCTTAAAAAAGACCGGTGCCGACCGTCTCTTAAAATAAATAGGAAGAGAATTATTGAGTGCTTTGGTTCGGCATCGGTTGAAAAAACATCCTATAATTTTCTATTTGATAGATGAATTTTTCTTGCCCCCTTAAGCCTAATCAACCATAATATCCTTTAAAACAATAGAAAATTTTTAATATTTGGTTAAATAAATATGAAGAATGATAAAATGAAGGTGTCTGAACTTTTTTTACTTAAGGAGGAGCCTTCATGACTACTGAAGAACTTTATCAAAGTCGACTCAAGCGATATGTTACCGCTTTGAACAATGGTAAGCCGGATATGGTACCCATTCGTCCTTTTGTCGCTGAATTCGCTTCCCAATATGCTGGCTATACCGCCCAACAAGCAACTCATGATTATCGCTATGCAGTAAAAGCCTATTTGAAATGTGCTCAGGATTTTGATTGGGATGCCATCCCGGCTAACCTGATCTATTGTTGGACGGGTTTGGTTCAAGCCCTCGGTCTTACCTATTACGGAATTCCCGGGATCGATCTGCCACCTCAAGTTGGTTTCCAGTATAAAGAACCTCCCGAGGAACAAGCTTTCATGCCACCCGAGGATTATGATTTACTGATTGCGGATCCTACCGGATATCTTTTTAACATTTGGCTTCCCCGAGTTTCGAATGAAGTCCAACACCCTGGTCAACCTATTAGTGAACGACATAACTTGGCTCTTCTTAAGGGTGGCATGGCCCTGACCGAATATTTTAACGTCTTGGGGAACCTTGCTCAATCTTTACGGACCGAGTGTGGAACCGTATCGGCTATTTGTGGAATTCTCAAAGCCCCTCTTGATATCTTAGCTGACAAATTGAGGGGATATTATGGATTGGCTAATGACCTTTGCTGTCAACCTCAAAAGGTGTTAGAAGCTTGTGAGGCGATGATGCCTCACCTTTTGCAGATTGCACTTGATAGTGCCGATCCCCAAAAGCAGGTTCCTATCGGTTTCTGGATGCATCGCAGTTGTGTTCCGCTCATTTCACCTGATCACTTTCAAAATATTTTTTGGCCTACCCTCAAACCAATTATTGAGGAAATTTGGAAACAAGGCCATCAAGTTCTTTTTTATGCTGAAGGTAATTGGGATCGTCATCTGGAAACATTTCGGGAGCTACCGGCTGGAAGCATTGTCTACCATGTTGACCGAGGTGATATTTTTTTAGCCCATCAGGTTTTGGGCGATAAATTTTGTTTGAGTGGTGGGATCCCCAATGACCTTTTTCACCGTGACCCAGAAGAAGTTAAAGTTTATTGTAAAAAAGTAATCGATGGGGTTGCCCAAGTTGGGGGATATATTATGGATGCCGGGGCTATTATTCAAAACGATGCCCGGGTCGACTGTATTCAGGCTCTTACCGAATTTACCCGTGAATACGGGCAGTACTAATTAAAGGGGGTTGCACAATGGAAAATAAAAATACATTCTCAGGCCGTCCCCCAGGGGTTTTTCTCCCTTGGGAAGAAGAAAGAAAAAGAATTCCTCAAATCACCGGGGATGAGGCGATTGTGCGTGAGGTTTGGGAGAATATCGACCATCTTGCTTGGACTTTTATTTGGCATATTCTGGTTTCCTTTTAAAAGCGCTCAACTAAGCATTTTTTTAATTACTTCTCTACCAACAGAGGAATTTCATGAAGTGACCTGGTGGGTGCCTTTTTCATTTTTTTACTCATCTCTGTTCACTCATCACAATATTTACAGGATAATGGCAACAAATACTCTTGACAGAAAGAATATAACTTTTTAATATATATTTATTACTAAAGGTTAGTAATAAATATGAGAGGAACTCCAAGCTTAATTAGAAAAATTAATCGTTCCAACATTATTGGGTTGATTCGGAAAAATGGATCTTTATCCCGATCCGAGATTGCACGAATCACTGGGCTTTCTTTGCCTTCAGTTTCCCGTATTATAGATTCTCTTATCCAAGAAGGAATTTTAAAAGAAGTTGGAAAGGGTGATTCGCCGCGAGGAAAAAAACCGCTATTAATAGATATCAACAGTGACCACCAATATGTTTTTGGAGTAGAGATTTCTCGAAAAGGACAAATTATTCTTTGTAACTTAATAGGTACGGTTTTAGAACGTGAACAATTTTTTCCTGATCCATCTCAAGGTCCCGGTTCAATTGCTAAACAGCTCTCCAATGAAATTTCTCGACTTAGTCACTTGTTTAACTTAAAACCAAATAAAGTAGCTGGGATCGGCATTGGAACTCCAGGGTTCCTTTTCAAGGCTGGACCTCTCATCAATCAATCTCCTTTTTTCGGTTGGAACAGTATCAATGCCGTTCAAGTATTTGAGAGATCTTTCTCCTACCCAGTCCTGGTAGAAAACGTCGCCAAAGCCTCCGCATTAGCTGAAAAAATGTATGGGTATGGAAAACAATTTGAAGATTTTTTTTATATCTATACCGACTGGGGAGTAGGGGGAGGATTCGTTACCGGAGGTGCTTTATATCGAGGAATAAACGGAAATGCCGGAGAATTTGGTCATACTATCATTCAACAGAATGGTGTCCCCTGTTATTGTGGCAATCTTGGTTGTATTGAACAATACACTTCTACTGATGCAATTGTTCGAGAAGCTAAATCTATAAACAAAAATATTAAAGATTTTGATTCG
>JAGPGC010000140.1 GCA_018056205.1 Candidatus Atribacteria bacterium
GTGATACTACAAAAAATCTTGATGTCAATGAGAGCACCCAAGAAAATCCGATAGAAGAGAAAACACCGCTTCCTGCCAAAACCGTGAAGAAAACAGCACCATCAAAATCAAAAAAAGATGAAACAGCTGAACGGATAGCAATAATCAAGGTTATTGGAGTGGGAGGGGGAGGAAATAATGCTGTAAATCAGATGGCTGAATCGGGTTTGGATGGAGTTGATCTAGTTGCCGTCAATACCGATATTCAATCTTTAAAAAAGTCCTTAGCAACTGAGAAACTTCAAATTGGAATCAGTACCACGCGTGGATTAGGAACTGGTGGTAATCCCCGTATTGGAGAGGAAGCTGCCCGTCAGGATAAAGAAAAAATTATTGACCTTATTAATGGTTCGGATTTGGTATTTATAACCGCTTGTTTGGGAGGTGGTACCGGAACCGGAGCCAGTCCAGTCATAGCCCAAATAGCTAAGGAGGCTGGAGCGCTCACCATCGGTGTTGTAACCAAACCTTTCCAATTCGAAGGAAATAAGAGAAAAATCCAGGCTGAGGCGGGTATTGAAGCTCTGCGAAATACAGTAGATGCTTTGATTGTAATCCCCAATGATCGCCTCATGCAAATAGCCAAAAAGGATACTTCTTTCCAAGAAGCTTTTAAATCTGCGGATTATATTCTTTATCAAGCTGTTAAGGGAATAACCGATTTAATCTCATCTGCCCAGGATATAAATTTGGATCTTGCCGATTTACGGACAGTTCTAACTGGAGCTGGGACGGTATTAATTGGTATCGGACACGGTCGGGGAAGAGAAAAAGCCAAACATGCTGCTGAAGAAGCGATTTATAGTCCATTACTTGAAATATCCATTAAGGGTGCTCGGTCAATTCTGCTCAATATTACCAGCGGGCCTGACATGACCCTCCATGAGGTGACCGAAATCACTGATATTGTAAAGAACGCTGCTGGGATTGAGTCTGATATTTTATTCGGAAATAAAGTAGACGAATCAATGAGTAATGAAGTATCAGTAACGGTTATCGCTACTCGCTTTGAAAAAGAAGAAGAAACTCAAACCACGGAAACCGAAGAAGATTTTGAAAGTAGAATTGTTATTGAAGATGATATCGACATGCCCGCTTTCCTCCGCGAATCGCAAAGAAGGTCACCAATACCACCGTCGGAAGAAAAAACTCATGCTGATGAAATATTATCATTTTTTAGAAAGCAAAGGAGAGAATAGATATGGCTTTTATATATAACCGTGAAATGACTCGTGAGGAAATATTAAAACGAGTGGGAGACATCTCTCAAATCGGAGGTGTTATCCTTTCAGAACTTCAGGATGGACCAGAAAAAGGCAATCGAACTGCTCAAATTATAACTGGCGGAGGGCTACATTATACTGTTTTATTAGATAGGGGAATGGATTTAGCCTGGACCTGGTATAAGGGAATAGCAGTTTCCTGGAGATCAGCCACTCAGGCCATTGCTCCCTATTATTTTGAACCAGCTGATTCTGGATGGCTGAGAGGTTTCCATGGGGGTCTTATGAATACCTGTGGACTTACTTATTGTGGTTCCCCGGTTCACGATCCTGAAACTAATCAAAACTTAGGCTTACACGGCCGAGCTTCCTATACACCAGCAAAAAATGTTTACGCCGATGGAACTTGGCAGGGTGATGATTACCAAATGTGGGTCCAGGGAAAAATACGAGAAGCTTCGGTGTTTGGAGATAAATTAGTTCTATATCGAAAAATCTGGAGTCGTCTCGGTGAAAAGACGATATACGTTGAAGATGAGGTTGTTAATGAAGGCTGGTCAGAGAGCCCATTTATGATTCTCTATCATATTAATGTCGGATTCCCCCTACTTGATGAAGGAAGCATACTTTATGTTCCAGTTGAAAAAACCATACCTCGGACACCACAAGCCGAGAAAGGTCTTTCAGAATGGAACCTGTTTCATGTTCCCCAAAAGAATTTCTTTGAACAGGTTTATTTCCATACCCCAAAAGTTCTCCATGATGGATATAGCGCAGCGCTTTTGCATAATGAAAAAATGGCTTTAGGATTTTATGTCAAATTTAAAAAAGAAACTTTGCCATTTCTAACTGAATGGAAAATGATTGGCGAAGGTGAATATGTCCTTGGTATCGAACCAGGTAACTGTTTACCGGAAGGAAGACCTACAGAAAGGGATACCGGACGATTAATTACCTTAAAGCCCGGTGAATCACGAAAAATGGTCTTTGAAATCGGCATCGTTGATGGCAATAAAGAAATTGATCAATTTAAAAAATACATGGGGACATTGTAAACTGTCCAGTATAAATCATTGAATATAAAAAGTAGTTGTTTATTACTTTTTTAATATAGTTTTTGGTTTCAGCAAGAGGAATAGTTTCTATAAAGTAATCAGGATTGTTCTGATTTTTTCCCCTCATCCATCCGTTTAACCTGCCCGGTCCCGCATTATAAGCGGCAATGGCCGGGCATATTTTTTGGTTGAAGTAATCTATTAAGTATTTAAAATAGGTTATCCCTAACTCAATGTTGATTTTTGGATCAATTAAGAAAGAATCATCCCAATCGGTATAATTGACTACTGTGCTCATTCCAGTTTCTATCATCCAAACAGCAGTTGACGGCATTATTTGCATCAAACCTACTGCTCCAACCGGTGATATTATATTTGGATCAAAAGCACTCTCGGCTTTAATAAGAGCAAGAACCAAATAGGGATCAACGGATTTTTGCTCCCCTAAATCCTTAATAACAGAAAAATAATAATCCGGATATAGTTTTTTCCATACATTCTTATAGTTCTTAAAATTAGAATAGCTATTTTGGAAATAGCTGGCGTATATCTGACTTTTTCGATATTCCTGATTTTGAGCATAAAACCTACTCAATTCGAAATAAATTTCCGGCTGATAAGGCATTAACCGCTGAACGGTCAATAATTCGGCTTCAGCATTAGTACGAAGAGAAAGATCACTGAGAATAAGATAACGATTCCAGTGGATCCTTTGATTAATATTTAGTGAATGAGTTTCTGTAATATATTCTTTAGGAGGAAAAAGATCCTCAGATGATGGTAGTGGCCACCCCATTCTATCAAGTTCTTGCCAAGCACGAACATAGTAATAATCCAATAATCTACCCTGAATGATTTTCTCCAAGTACTTAATATTTTCCTTTGATGGATCGAGGTTATATTTCCAAAAAAATGCCCGATTTTTTTCTTCGGGATAGGTAGAAAGCTTATCTAAAACCGATTGGACGGAACTCAAATCGCCTTTTTGGTAGAGATACCAAAATTTCTCCCAAACAGGTTCACTATCGGATGGAAATTCCTTCACTCTTCGATCTAAACTACTAAGATAATTTTGCTCATCGCCCAATACCCGATAGCAAAAAGAAAGATTACGAAAGGCATTTAAAGTATAGTCGCTATTAGGAAATTGATTTAAAAGATATTCATAAGCAGAACTAGCCAGACGGTATTCACCACTTCTCTGATGGAAAACACCACTATAAAACCAACCATCAGGATAGACCATCAACCAATTATTTTGTTCTAAAACATTTTGAATGTTCTTTAAGTCTTCCTGACGGAGATATACTCTTAACCACAATATCCAATATTCAAG